>NZ_PSUC01000100.1:0-14089 GCF_002931635.1 Rathayibacter sp. AY2B7
GCTCCGGGGACGCGGGAGAACGCGTCCCAGATGCTGTCCTCCTTGCCGCCCTCGTGGCCGGCGCCCTCGATCTGGGCGGCGGCGGTCGCGAAGGGCGACACCCCCGAGGTCGCGGTGGACCACTACCACCGGATGCCCGCGGACGTGCGGCTGATGAAGGAGCTGGGGCTCGGCTCCTACCGCTTCTCGGTCAGCTGGGCGCGCGTCAAGCCGGGCGACCGCGCGGTGAACCCCGAGGGCCTCGACTTCTACTCCCGCCTGGTCGACGAGCTGCTCGGCGCCGGCGTGCTGCCGTGGCTCACCCTCTACCACTGGGACCTCCCGCAGGCCGTCGAGGAGACCGGCGGCTGGGCGAACCGCGACACCGCCGAGCGCTTCCGGGACTACGCCGAGGCGGTCTACGAGAGCCTCGGCGACCGGGTGCAGCACTGGACGACGTTCAACGAGCCGTTCTGCTCGACCCTGCTCTCCTACGGGGCGGGCGTGCACGCCCCCGGCGTGATCTCGCAGCAGAAGGCCCTCGCCGCCGTGCACCACACGCACCTCGCCCACGGGCTGGCCGTCTCGACGCTCCGGCAGCTCGGCGCGCAGAACCTGGGCATCACGCTCAACCTCTCGAACGCCGTCCCCGACGACCCCGAGGACGAGGCCGACCTCGACGCCGCACGCCGCTTCGACGCGCTCCAGAACCGGATCTTCCTCGACCCGCTGCTGCGCGGCGAGTACCCCGAGGACCTGCTCGAGGACGTCGAAGGGCTCGGGCTCGACGAGCTGATCGTCGACGGCGACCTCGATCTCATCTCGCTCCCGCTCGACTTCCTCGGCGTGAACCACTACCACGACGACAACGTCTCGGCGCATCCGCTGCCGGCCGGAGCCGACGACTTCGCCCAGGCGACGGACCGCGAGGTCGGCTCCCCCTGGGTCGGCTCCGAGTTCATCACCTTCCCGTCGCGCGGGCTGCCGCGCACTGCGATGGACTGGGAGGTGAACCCCGACGGGCTGCGCTACCTGCTGACCCGCCTGGGCCTGGAGTACGAGAACCTCCCTCCGCTCTACGTGACCGAGAACGGCGCCGCCTACGACGACGTCGTCGAGGACGGCCGCGTGCACGACGCGGACCGCACGCAGTACGTGCTCGACCACGTCGAGAAGGTCGCCGACGCGATCGACCAGGGCGCCGACGTCCGCGGCTACTTCGTGTGGTCCCTCCTCGACAACTACGAGTGGGCCTGGGGCTACGAGAAGCGCTTCGGCATCGTGCGCGTCGACTACGACACGCAGGAGCGGATCGTGAAGGACTCGGGCCTGGTCTACTCCCGACTGCTCGGCGGCAGCGCCGCGGCGATCCTGGACTGACCCGTGAGCGAGCCGACGGGCGTCCGCGGCGGGGGCCGCTCCCCCACCCTCGAGATGGTCGCGGCGCGGGCCGGAGTCTCGCGCGCGACGGTCTCGCGGGTGGTCAACGGCGCCCCGCAGGTGGCGGCCGAGATCGTGGCCGCCGTCGAGAAGGCGATCGGCGAGCTCGACTACGTGCCCAATCACGCGGCGCGGATGCTCGCCTCGCGGCGCACGCAGTCGATCGCGCTGATCGTGCCGGAGTCGACCGCGCGCGTCTTCGCGGACCCGTTCTTCGCCTCGATCGTGCAGGGCGCCGCGATGCGCCTGGCCGACACGGACTACACGCTCTCGATGCTGATCGCGTCCGAGACGGACGGCGAGAAGACGCGGCGGTACCTGCTCGGCGGCAATGTCGACGGTGCGCTCGTGGTCTCGCACCACTCGGGTGACCACTCCTACGCGGCGCTCTCGGGCTCGCTGCCGATCGTCTTCGGCGGCCGACCGCTCTCGCCCGACGAGCGCGGCTCCTACTTCGTCGACGTGGACAACACGGAAGGGGCGGCCGTCGCCACCGCGCACCTCATCGAGCGCGGCCGGCGCCGGATCGCCACCATCGCGGGCCCCGCCGACATGCCGCCGGGCGTCGACCGCCTGATCGGCTGGCGCGGCGCCCTCACCGACGCCGGCCTCGCCGACGACCTCGTCGAGTGGGGGGACTTCTCGCCGGCGAGCGGCACCGAGGCGATGCGCCGCCTCCTCGCTCGCGACCCCGACCTGGACGGCGTCTTCGCCGCGAACGACCAGATGGCGGTCGGCGCCTACGCCGCCCTCCGCGAGGCCGGCCGCCGGATCCCCGAGGACGTGTCCGTCGTGGGCTTCGACGACGACCTCTTCGCGCGGAACGCCGTCCCCGCGCTGACCACCGTTCGCCAGCTCCCCGACGAGCTCGGCGCCCGCATGGTGGAGCTGCTGACCGCCCGCATCGAGGGGCTCCCCGTGGAGCACCGCACGCTGATGCCGACGTCGCTGGTCATCCGCGCCAGCAGCTGACGCCGGCCCGCGAGTACGCGGAAGTCGCGGTACTCGCTCTCGAGTACCGCGACTTCCGTGTTCTGGGCGCGCCGACAATCGCTCGACCCCGTTCAGCAGACCCAGCCGTGGACCCGGAGGCAGGTTCACCGCCGGTTCCGCTCGATTCCGCACGAGTGCGCAGGAGTCGGGGAGGTGGCGAGCGAGGACGGCGACGTCTGAGGAGTCGCGAGGGCCCGCGTCAGAGGAAGAGCGGCGCCGGGTCGAGCGCGGCGAAGCGGCGGCGCATGACGGCGACCGCGTCGGCGTGCTCGTCGACGAGGACGAAGCGGCGGCCGAGAGCGTGCGCGACGGCGCCGGTCGTGCCGGAGCCGGCGAAGAAGTCGAGGACGGCGTCGCCCTCGCGGCTGGACGCCTGCACGATGCGGCGGAGGATCCCCTCCGGCTTCTGCGTCGGGTACCCGGTCTTCTCGCGGCCGGTCGGCGAGACGATCGTGTGCCACCACACGTCGGTCGGCCGCTTGCCGCGCTCGGCCTTCTCGGGGGTCACCAGGCCCGGGGCCATGTACGGCTCGCGGTCCACGGCGGCGGAGTCGAAGTGGTAGCCGCGCGGGTCCTTCACGTAGACGAGGATCGTGTCGTGCTTGGTCGGCCAGCGTCGCGTGGCCTTCGCCCCGTAGTCGTACGCCCAGATGATCTCGTTGAGGAAGCACTCGCGGCCGAAGAGCGCGTCGAGCAGCACCTTCGCGTAGTGCGCCTCGCGGTAGTCGAGGTGGAGGTAGAGGGTGCCGTCGTCGGCGAGCAGCCGCCACGCCTCGGCCAGCCGCGGCTCGAGGAACGACCAGTAGTCGTCGAAGCGGTCGTCGTAGCGGAGCAGGTCGCCGCGGATCCGCTCGTAGCTGCGCCCCTTGAAGCCGGCGATCGTGCCGGTGGTGGAGCGTACCGAGGTGGTCGAGGTCCGCACCTGCGCCCGGCCCGTGTTGAACGGCGGGTCGAGGTAGACGACGGTGAAGGCCCCGTCGGCCAGCTGCGGCAGGACCTCGAGGTTGTCGGCGTGGAACACCGCGCTCCGCGACTCCGGGACGCCGTCCGCGATCTGGATCGTCCTGGGCACCCGGCAATTGTGCCAGTGCGCGCGAGCCCGGCGACACGCTCCGCGCCTCGCGCCCGCGCTCGACGGGTGCCGGGGAGGCTCCGCGTAGAGTGGCGCGATGATCTCCGAGGTGCGCCACGACGAGGACTCGTCCCGCTACACGCTCTGGCTCGACGGCGAGACCGTCGGAGTCGCGGACTACGCCGTCCGCGGCCGCGACGTGGTCTTTCTCCACACCGAGATCGCGCCCGAGCACCGCCACGAGGGCCTCGGCGAGACCCTCGTCGAGGCGGCCCTCGACGACGCGCACGAGCGCTTCGGCGGGCGCATCGTCCCGGCCTGCCCGTTCGTCGCCGAGTTCATCGCCGACCACCCGGACTACCAGGAGCTCCTCGCGAGCTGAGGGGAGCCCGCCGGACCGGTCCGCCGCGTTCCGCTCCGGGTCCACGCGCCGGCGACCGCCGCCCCGGACCCGCCGGTCAGGGGACGCGCCGCAGCCACTCCGGAGTCGAGTACTTCGTCCGCACCAGCTCCTCCGCCGCCGCGTACTCCTCCTCGGTCAGCGTCCCCGCCTCGCCGCCGTGCAGCTGCACGAAGGTCGCCTTCATCCGCTCGATGATCTCGGCGCGGCTGAGCCCGGTCTGGCTGCGCAGCGGGTCGACGCGCTTCACGGCGGAGGCGATGCCCTTGTCCGAGAGCTTCTCGCGGCCGATCCGCAGCACCTGCACCATCTTCTCGGCGTCGATGTCGTAGCTCATGGTCACGTGGTGGAGGACGGCGCCGGACCCCAGGCGCTTCTGCGCGGCGCCGCCGATCTTGCCCGAGGGCGAGGTGATGTCGTTGAGCGGCTGGTAGACCGCGTCGATCCCGAGCGACTGCAGCGCGCTGACGGCCCACTCGTCGAGGAAGGCGTAGGAGTCGGCGAAGGTCAGCCCCTGGACGAGGTCGCCGGGGACGTAGAGCGAGTACGTGACGACGCTGCCCGCCTCCATGAACATCGCGCCGCCGCCCGAGATGCGGCGGACCACGTCGACGCCGTGCTTCGCCGCGTTGTCGAGGTCGACCTCGTTGCGGAGCGACTGGAAGCTGCCGATGACGACGGCGGGCTGGTCCCACTCCCAGATCCGCAGCGTCGGCTCACGGCGGCCCTCGCCGACCGCGGCGGTCAGCACCTCGTCGAGCGCCAGGTGGGTCGCTGGAGGGACGGCCCGGTCGTGCACGATGCGCCAGTCGTAGTCGCGCCAGCTGGTCGCCTTCTGCAGCGAGCGGCGGATCGCGACCGCGACGGCCTCGGGCGTGAAGCCGAGCAGGACCGCGTCGGCCGGGAGCGCCTGCCGGATGGCGGCGGCGATGGACTTCGCGTCGGTCTCGGCCGGCAGGCCCACGACCGCCCGGTCGATGTCGTCGAGGGCCGTGTCGGGCTCGAGGAAGAAGTCGCCCGCCAGGCGGAACCCGGCGAACCTCCCGTCGACCACGTCGAGGTCGACGACCACGAGCTTTCCGCCGGGGACCTTGTACTCGCCATGCATGACGCCAGCCTAGGCGCGAGCCGGGGCGGGGAAGCGCTCACCCAGCCACTCCACGAGATCGGCGGTGACCTCGGCCCGGTTGAGCTCCTGGAACAGCTCGTGCCGCGCCTCCGGGTACACCCGCACCGAGACGTCCGTGTACCCGGCCCGCCGCCGGTAGGCCTGGGCGAGCGCGCGCACCGACCGCTCGCCGCCGAGGGTGTCGTCGGCGCCCACGACCAGCAGCAGAGGCAGCGGATGCTCGGCCCCGCGCTTCGGGCGGCCGACCAGCCGCAGGGTCTCGACCAGCCCGATCCGCTTCGCGAGCGGCGTGGTGAAGGTGAGGGGGTCGTCGTGGAACCGCTGCCAGACCTCCGGGTCGCGGGAGAGCCACTCGAGGCCGAGGCCGCCGGCGACGCGGTGCCGCTTCGCCAGGTCGCCCGCGTTCATGTGCCCGGGGAGGCGGTAGGCCGTGCCGCTCAGCACGAGCGCGGCGTAGGCGCCGGAGTGGTGGTCGACGATCCGCTGCGCCATGAGCGACCCCCACGAGTGGCCGAGCAGCACGATCGGCACGCCGGGGCTCTCCTCCGCGAGCAGCTCCGTCAGCCGGAGGATCGCCGCCTCGGTCGCGCGCAGGCCGCCCGGCCCCAGCAGTCCGAGCCGGGAGGAGTCGCCGCCGTGCTGCTCGAGGCCGGTCCGGCCGTGCCCGCGGTGGTCGTCCGCCGCGACCGCGTACCCGGCGGCGACCAGCGCCTCCGCCAGCTCGACGTAGCGCCCCGAGTGCTCGCCGACCCCGTGGGCCAGCTGCACGATCGCGCGGGGCGAGGGGTGCGGCCACCAGCGGTAGTGGATGACGACGCCGGAGGCGTCCTGGAAGGTCCTGTCGACAGCGGCGCCGGTCATGGTGACCAGTGTGGCGCTCCGGCCGCTGGGCGCGAGGGACGCGCTGAGAACTGAGAAGATACTCACGATCCATCGGCGGGCACCCTGCTCGTCACGGTGCCTCGCTACCTTTTCCCTTGACGAGCGACCCCCGCGACCGTCCCCCGACCCCCCTTCACGAGCGAGGCCAGCCCCTTCATGACCGTATCGCCCCTGATCTGGACCCTGACGATCGTCTTCATCGTCCTGCTCCTGCTCTTCGACTTCTTCTTCCACGTCCGGAAGGCCCACGAGCCCACGCTGAAGGAGTCGTCGATCTGGTCGGCGCTCTACGTCGGCATCGCCGTGCTCTTCGGACTCGGCGTCCTCGTCTTCGGCGGAGCGACCCCCGGATCGGAGTACTTCGCGGGGTACATCACCGAGAAGGCCCTCTCGGTCGACAACCTGTTCGTCTTCCTCATCATCATGGCGAGCTTCAAGGTGCCCCGCGCCGACCAGCAGAAGGTGCTCCTCTTCGGCATCGTCTTCGCGCTGATCGCCCGCACCGGCTTCATCTTCCTCGGCGCCGCGCTGATCAACTCGTTCGCCTGGGTCTTCTACATCTTCGGCCTGATCCTGCTGCTGACCGCGTTCAACCTGGTCAAGCCGGGCGACGACCACTCCAGCGACAACGTGATGGTGCGCCTGGCCAAGCGGATCTTCAAGACGAGCGACCAGTACGACGGCGACAAGTTCTACACGCACATCGACGGCAAGAAGGTCCTCACGCCGATGATCCTCGTCATGGCGGCGATCGGCGGAACGGACATCCTGTTCGCCCTCGACAGCGTGCCGGCGATCTTCGGCCTCACCAGCGACGTGTACCTCGTCTTCACGGCGACCGCGTTCTCGCTGCTGGGCCTGCGCCAGCTGTACTTCCTCATCGACGGTCTGCTCGACCGCCTCGTCTACCTCAGCATCGGCCTCGCCGCGATCCTCGCCTTCATCGGCGTGAAGCTGATCCTGCACGCGCTCCACGAGAACAACCTGCCGTTCATCAACAACGGCGAGCACGTGGAGGTCTTCGAGATCGGCACCGGACTGTCGCTCTCGGTCATCATCGGCGTCCTCGTGATCACGGTGATCGCCTCCCTCGTCAGCCCCAAGGGCCGTCGCATGGCCGCCGAGGCCGCCGAGCGCCGCCGCGTGGCCGAGGCCGCGGGCGCGGACGTCGACGCGACGCACTGAGTCATCTCGTGCGCCGCGGAGCGGCGCACCGCAGTCGGCTCTCCTAGGCGGTCGGTTTCCCGAGAGCGGGTCCCGACCGCCTAGAACGATCCGCTGACACGCGGACCGCTCGTTCGGCTCGACCGAAGGCCGCGGAGCGGCGCACCGCAGTCGGCTCCCCTAGGCGGTCGGGTCCCGGAGAGCGGGTCCCGACCGCCTAGAACGATCCGCTGACACGCGGATCGCTCGTTCGACGGGCCGTCTCGTGCGCCGCAGGGCGGCGCACCGCAGTCGGCTCCCACGGGCGGTCGGGTTCCCGAGAGCGGGTCCCGACCGCCTAGGAGGATCCGCTGACACGCGGATCGCCCGTTCGGCTCGACCGAGCACCGCACGCCGGTGCTGCGCGTCAGCTCCCCTAGGCGCTCAGGTCCCCGAGAGCGGGTCCCGACCGCCGAGAACGCGCCGCCGGCTCGAGCGCGGACTCCGCTCGCGGAGGGTCAGCGGGCGCGGTAGCGGTGCTCCGGGCGGCCGGTGGTGCCGTAGCTGAGGGTCATCTCGACGAGGCCGCGGCCCGCGAGACCCGAGAGGTAGCGCTGGGCGGTGGCGCGCGAGATGCCGGCGCGCTCGGCCACCTCGAGGGCCGACAGCTCGGCGCCCGACTCGGCCAGGCGCGCCAGGACGAGCTGCTCGGTCGCCGAGCGCGAGGGCTGCGCGGCGGTCGCGTCGCCCGAGTGCAGGATGCGCAGCGCCCGCTCCACCGCCTCCTGATCGGCCACGCGGTCCTCCCGCAGCACGTTCCGGAACCGCACGTACGCGTCGAGGCGCTCGCCGAGCAGGCGCGCCTCGAACGGCTTGATGAGGTACCCGAGCGCCCCCGCGTGCAGGGCGCGCCGCACCGTCGCCCCGTCGGAGGCGGCGCTCACGACGAACGCGTCGGTGTCGAGCTCGCGGAGCAGCGCGATCCCGCTCTGATCCGGCAGGTGCACGTCGAGCAGGAGCAGATCGGGCGCGTGCTCGGCGACGGCCGCCCGCGCCGCGCGCGCCGTGTGCACCGGAGGAAGGGCCGTCAGCCCCTGCCGCGCCTCGACCAGGTCGGCGTGCAGCTGCGCGACCCGGAAGTCGTCGTCCACCACCAGCACCGTGCGCTCCCGCGCCGTGTCCGCGCTCATGACCCGTCCCCGTCCTGCTCCGGCGGCCGCACCGCTCCGGGGAGGCGCGCGCACAGCACGGCCCCCGACTCCGCTCCGCCGGCGTCCGCCAGCCAGACCTCGCCGCCGCGCCGGGCGGCCACCTCACGGCACAGCGGCAGGCCGAAGCCCCGGCCGTGCACGCGACCGTCGTCCTCGACGGGGTCGCCCGCGCCGGCCCGGTCGAACAGCGAGTCCGGATCGAGCACTCCGTCGCCCGAGTCGGCGACCGTCACGAAGAGCGCGTCGCCGTCGTCGAGCAGCTCGACCTCGACGAAGCGCACGTCGCGCCGCCCCTCGACCGCCGCGCGCACCGCGTTGTCGACCAGGTTCCCGACCACCGTGGCGACGTCCTCCGGCTCGACGACGGTGCCGCGCACCAGCGTCTCCTCACCGAGCGTCAGCAGCACGCCGCGCTCGGCCGCCTCGATCCCCTTCGCCCCGACGAGCGCCTGGAGGTACGGCTCCTGCAGCCGGTCGGCGTGCTGCACCGGGTACTTGAGCGGGCCGCGGGTCAGCACCTCGTCGAGGTAGTCGCGCGCCGACGCGGTCCGCCCCGCATCCAGCAGGCCCGCGACCACGTGCAGGCGGTTGGCGAACTCGTGCCGCTGCACCCGGAGCGCGTTGGTCATCGCGCCGACCGCGTCGAGGCGCCGGCTCAGCGCGGCGAGGTCGGTGCGGTCGCGCAGCACCACCACCACGCCCAGGTCGCGGTCGCCGCGGGTCACCCGGCGGATGTCGACGTAGACGATGCGGGAGCGGACGACGAAGCCCTCCTCGCCTCCGGGGCGGGGCGGCTCGACGGAGTCCAGCGCGGCGCCGATCGCGTCGGCCAGCGGAACGGGCAGGTCGAGCTCCGCGAGCGGCCGCCCGTGCAGCGCCCGGCCGGTCGGGTCGTCGGAGCCGAGGATCGCGGCGGCCCGCGCATTGCAGACGCCGACGCGCCCGTCGCGGTCGAGCGCGAGCACGCCCTCGTCGACTCCGTCGAGCACGGCGGCCTGGTCCTGCACGAGCGAGGTGAGCTCCTCCGGAGCGAGGCCGAGCGTCAGGCGCAGCAGGCGGCGGCGGATGAAGACGGAGGCGACGGCGGCGAGCACCAGCCCGGCGAGCGCCGCGGCGAGGACGCCGAGCAGCGCGGTCGGCAGGTCGGTGAAGACGCTGGAGCGCGCGAAGCCGATGCTGACCTCGCCGACGACCCGCTGCTCCCCCGCGGCGAAGACCGGGACCTTGGCCCGTGCCGACTCGCCGAGCGTGCCGGTGCCCCACGAGACGCTCTCGCGCCCGGCGAGCGCTTCGTCGGGGCTGGTCGAGACCCGCTCGCCGAGGCGGTCCTCGTCGGGGTGGGCGAGGCGGATGCCCTGATCGTCGGTGATCACGACGAAGAGCGCGCCGGTGCGCTGCTCGACGGCGGCGGCGACGTCCTCGAGCGGTCCGCCGCGCAGCTCCGAGGCGGCGGGAGCGCCGGGCACGGCGGAGGACGCGGCGACCGCGGCGCGCACATCGGGGTCCTCGGCGACGGTGCGGGCGATGGCGAGCGCCGTGCCCTCCGCCTCGCCGCGCAGCTGCTGGACGCTGAGCGCGGTGACGAGCCCCGCGCAGACCAGCACGGCGGCCGACACCGTGGCGAGCTGCAGGACCAGGACGTGGGTCGCGAAGCGCATCGGGGCCTCCTCGCCGTCGTCGTGCGCAGAATGCGCAGAAGCCACACTATGCGCAGATGTCGCCGTAATGAGCGATACCCCGGCGCCGGACGCGGGGCTGCCTAGGGTTTCCACCATCTCCCGGCCGGCTCTCCCGCCGAGCGCGGGCGGAGGCACTGGACGAAGGAGTCAGCTGTGTTGGTAGTACTCGGTTTCACGATGATCCTGGCCTTCATGGCCCTGATCATGACCAAGCGGCTGACGCCGATGGTCGCCCTGATCGTCGTGCCGACGATCTTCGGCCTCTTCGCGGGCGCCGGCCTCGGCATCGGCGACATGGTCCTCGAGGCCATCGGCAGCCTCGCGCCCACGGCCGCGCTGCTGATGTTCGCGATCATGTACTTCGGGATCATGATCGACGTCGGGCTCTTCGACCCGCTGATCCGCTTCATCGTCCGCGCCCTCGGCGACGACCCGGCGAAGGTCGTGCTCGGCACGGCGCTGCTCGCCGGCGCGGTCTCGCTCGACGGCGACGGCTCGACCACCTTCATCGTCACCACCGCCGCGATGCTCCCGATCTACCTGCGCCTGGGGATGAACCCGGTCGTGCTGACCTGCGTCGCGGGCCTGGCCAACGGCACGCTCAACATCGTCCCCTGGGGCGGACCGACGGTGCGCGCCGCCGCGGCCCTCCAGGTCTCGCCGAGCGAGATCTTCGTGCCGATGCTCCCCTCGCTCGCGGTGGGCCTGGCCGTCACGCTCGTCTTCGCCTGGTTCCTCGGGCTCGGCGAGCGCCGCCGCCTCGGCTCGCTCGCGCTGGCCGAGCCGATGCTCGAGCAGGAGCTCGTCGGCGCCGGCCGCGGCTCCTCCTCCCGCTCGGGCGGCGCCCGCACCGGCGGCCTCGCGGCGCTGACCGGGGGCATCCGCACCGTCGCCCGGGAGCGCTTCTCCTTCCTGCGCGGCCCTCAGGCCCTGCGCGGAGCCCAGGTGGCGGTCGCCGCCCGCGTGCAGGCCGACGACGCCGACACCGCGATGGCCGACACGATGCTCGACCCCGAGCGCGAGACGCTGCGCCCGAAGCTGATCTGGGTGAACCTGGTCCTGACCCTCGCGGTGATGACGCTGCTGGTCGCCGACATCCTGCCGCTGCCCTACGTGTTCATGGTCGGCTCCGCGGTCGCCCTCCTGATCAACTTCCCGAAGATGAAGGACCAGGCGGCCGAGATCGTCAAGCACGCGCCGAGCATCGTGGGCGTCGTGTCGATGGTGCTGGCGGCCGGTGTGCTGATCGGCGTCCTCAACGGCACCGGCATGGTCGACGCCATGGCGGAGTGGGTCGTCGCGGTGATCCCGCCGGCGCTCGGCCCGTTCCTCGCCGTGATCACCGGCGTGCTCAGCATCCCGATGACCTTCTTCATGTCGAACGACGCGTTCTACTACGGCATCCTCCCCGTGCTCTCCGAGAGCGCGGCGAACTACGGCATCTCGCCGGTCGAGATGGCGCGCGCCTCCATCACCGGGCAGCCGGTGCACCTCCAGAGCCCGCTGGTCCCGGCGATCCTCCTGCTCGTCTCCCTCGCCGCGGTGAACCTCGGCGACCACCACCGCAAGGTGCTGTGGCGAGCGGTCGTCGTCTCGCTGGTCATGCTCGCCGTCGGCGTGCTGGTCGGCTCGATCCCCTTCGGCTGAGGTCGGCGGAGCGGAGCGCCGGAGCGCCGAGCGATCGGAACGAGGACGGGACCCCTTGCTGCGGCGGGGGTCCCGTCCTCGTTCCGCGGCTCGGTCCCGCAGCCCGCGCTAGCGCAGCAGCGGCGCCAGGTTCTCGGTCCACACGTCGGAGCCGACCTTGAGGATGAGGGCGCCGACCACGACGAGGAACGCGACCCGGATGAAGCGGCTGCCACGAGCGACGGCCATCCGCGAGCCGAGGTACGCGCCCGCCACGTTGGCGGCGCCCATCAGGAGGCCCAGCAGCCAGATCACGTGCCCGCCCGGCACGAAGTAGAGCAGGGCGCCGAGGTTGGTCGCGACGTTGACGATCTTCGCCTTGGCGCTGGCGAGCAGGAAGTCGTAGCCCAGCGCGGTGATCAGGGCGATGATCAGGAAGGTGCCGGTGCCCGGTCCGATCAGGCCGTCGTAGAAGCCGATCAGGAGTCCCAGCACGGCCGCCGTGACGAGGTGGCGCCGGCCCGCGTGCTTGAGCACCGTGACGCTGCCCAGCGCCGGGCGCGCGATCGTCACGACGGCGACCACGATCAGCGCGACGACGATGATCGGCTTGAACACCGCGGCCGGGAGGAGGCCGGCGAGCGTCGCGCCTCCGTAGCTGCCCGCGAGGGCGACCGCCGCCATCGGCAGCGCGGTGCGCAGATCGGGCTTCGCGCGCCGGTAGTAGGTGATCGCGCTGGTGGTCGTGCCGAAGATCGAGGCCAGCTTGTTCGTGGCGAGCGCCTGCACGGGCGAGATCCCGGGGACGAGGAGCAGGGCGGGGAGCTGGAGGAGTCCGCCGCCGCCCACGACCGCGTCGATCCAGCCGGCCGCGAAGGCGGCGAGGATCATCAGCGCGAGGACGGGGAGTCCGAGATCCTCTGTGAAGGTCAGCATCGGTCGGAAGCGTACGCGAGCACCGCGACCCCCTCGACCTCGGGGGGCGGGCCGCCCTAGGGTCGGCGGCATGCGATTCGGACTCTTCATCCCCCAGGGCTGGCGCCACGACCTCGTCGGCGTCCCGGCCGCCGACCAGTGGCGCACCATGAGCGACCTCGCCCGGCACGCCGACGACGGCGCCTGGGAGTCGATCTGGGTCTACGACCACTTCCACACCGTCCCGCAGGTGACGGAGGAGGCGACGCACGAGGCGTGGTCGCTGATGAGCGCGTTCGGCGCCACCACGTCACGCGTGCGGCTGGGCCAGATGTGCACCTGCATGGGCTACCGGAACCCCGCCTACCTCGCCAAGGTCGCGACGACCGTCGACATCGTCTCGGGCGGGAGGGTCGAGATGGGCATCGGCGGCGGCTGGTACGAGCACGAGTGGCGCGCGTACGGCTACGGCTTCCCGCCGATCGCCGAGCGGCTGGGCCGGCTCGACGAGGGCGTGCAGATCCTGCAGCAGGCCTGGACGACCGGGTCCGCGACCCTCGACGGCCGCTACTACCAGGTGGACGGCGCGCAGAACCGGCCGCTGCCCCTGCAGGAGGGCGGCATCCCGCTGTGGGTCGCCGGCGGCGGCGAGAAGGTCACGCTGCGGATCGCGGCCCAGTACGCGCAGTACACGAACTTCGCCGGGACCCCGGAGGCGTTCGACCACAAGAGCTCGGTCCTCCGCGGGCACTGCGAGCGCCTGGGCACCGACTTCTCGGCGATCACCCGGAGCTCGAACTACAACGTCGTGATCGGCGAGACGGAGGCGGAGGTCGAGGCGGCGCTGCAGCGTCTCGAGGAGCGCGTGGTCCCGTACCTCGGCGCGGAGGGAGCGGCGTCCTTCGTCGCCGAGTACCGCAGCCCCGACGCGCTCGCGGTCGGCACTCCCTCGCAGATCGTCGACCGGCTCGCCGGCATGCAGTCGCGCGGGATGGACTACGGCATCCTCTACTTCCCGGACGCCGCCTACGACCGGTCCGGCATCGAGCTGTTCGAGCGCGAGGTGCTGCCGGCGCTCTCCTGAGCGCGGAGCGGCGGGGGCTCCTACGCCTCCCGCCCCCCGCCCGCAAGTCCTTGGGGCGCCCCGGCCCCGCGCCTACGGTCGGAGCATGGACGCACAGGACATCCGCTGGAACGACGAAGCCCGCGACAAGATCCTCGAGGACTCGGACAGGGTCCTCCGCGAGGCGGTGCTCGACCTCGCGACGAGCAAGAAGGGCGAGCCCTGGGAGGACGTGTTCGCGGAGCTGAACGCGCGCCTCAAGGACCGCTTCATCGACTTCGAGCCCGGCCCGGACCTCCGCAAGTACGCCGAGGCCGTCTCCGCCGGGGAGATCGAGACCGGCTCGTGAGCGAGCACGACCGCGACGCCGCGCTCGAGGACGAGATCACCTCGATCCACGCCCTCGGCGAGGGCCGCGTCGGCGAGACGGCCGGCCCGGAGGACGAGGACCACGAGCTCTCGCCCGAGCAGGACGCCCGCATCGAGTCCGAGCTGAAGAGCCGGGGCAGCGAGAGCTGATCCCCCCGGTACGCGGAAGGCCCGCTCCCTCGAGGGGG
>NZ_PSUC01000101.1:0-13564 GCF_002931635.1 Rathayibacter sp. AY2B7
GGTGGCGCCGGCGAGGAGGCCGCGGACGAAGAACCTCTGGAGGGAGAAGAACACGATGAGCGGCACGATGATCGAGATGAACGCGCCGGCCGTGAGCAGGATGGGTGACGTCGCGGCAGGCGGCGGGATGCGCGGAGGGGCGCGCGGCGGGAGGATCTCGAGCAGCGATCCGGACAGCCAGAGGGAGATCAACGCGGCGGCTCCGAAGGTCGACGACCTGCTCCGGCGCATCGCGGGACTCTTCCGCGACCACCGCCCCAAGCTCACGCTCACCGTGATCCTCGTGCTCGTCGGCGCCGCCCTCACGGTGGTGCCGCCGCTCCTCACCCAGCTGGCCTTCGACCGCGGGCTCTTCCCGCCCGGCGGACGCCCGAACCTCCCCGTGCTGCTCGAGCTGGTCGGCGTCATGGTGCTGGTCTGGGCGTTCTCGGCGATCCTCGGCGTCTGGCAGACCTACCTCACCGCGACCGTCGGCAACACGGTCATGGGGGAGCTGCGCATCCGCCTCTTCCGCCACCTGCAGGCGATGGAGCTCGGCTTCTTCACCCGCACCCGCACCGGCGTCATCCAGTCGCGCCTCGCCAACGACGTGGGCGGCGTGGCCAACGTGCTCACGAACACCGTCTCGAGCGTGCTCGGCAACACCGTCACCGTGATCGCGGCCGTCGTCGCGATGCTGCTGCTCTCGTGGCAGATGACGATCGTCGCCCTCGTCCTCACTCCGGTGCTCGTCGTGGCCCAGCGCCGCGTCGGCCAGGTGAGGGCGCGCATCGCGACGAAGACGCAGGAGTCGCTGTCCGAGATGACCGCGATCACGCAGGAGACCCTGAGCGTCTCGGGCATCCTCCTGGCCAAGAGCTTCGGCCGCCAGGAGTCGGAGGTGACGCGCTACGCCGACGAGAACGGCCGCCAGATCGAGCTCCAGGTGCGGCAGCAGATGTCCGGCCAGTGGTTCTTCGCGATGGTGCAGATCTTCCTCTCGGTCATCCCCGTGATCGTCTACCTCGTGGCCGCCTGGCTGATCCTCGGCGGCACCACCGTCACCGCCGGGACCGTCGTGGCCTTCACCACCGTGCAGGCGCGCCTGATGTGGCCGCTCCTGGGCCTGATGCGCGTCGCGCTCGACCTGCAGACGGCCGGAGCGCTGTTCGCCCGCATCTTCGAGTACCTGGACCTGCGCCCGGCGATCACGGACAGGGCAGATGCACGCGAGGTCTCGGGCGAGCTCGGCCGGGTCGAGCTCGACGACGTCGTGTTCCGCTACCCCGACCAGACGGAGGACGCGCGCCCGACGCTCGACCACGTCTCGGTCGCGATAGAGCCGGGCCAGTTCGTCGCCTTCGTCGGTCCCTCCGGCGCGGGCAAGACCACCATCTCGTACCTCGTCCCGCGCCTCTACGACGTGGCCGGGGGAGCGGTGCGCTTCGCCGGCACCGACGTGCGCGAGCTGCGGCAGGAGTCGCTCGTGGCGCACATCGGCATCGTCAGCCAGGAGACCTACCTCTTCCACGCGACGATCGGCGACAACCTCCGCTACGCCCGCCCCGACGCGACGCAGGAGGATCTGGAGGCGGCCGCCCGCGCCGCGAACATCCACGCGACGATCACGTCGTTCCCCGACGGCTACGACACCCTGGTCGGCGAGCGCGGCTACCGGCTCTCCGGAGGCGAGAAGCAGCGGCTCGCGATCGCGCGCGTCCTGCTGAAGGACCCGGCGGTCCTCATCCTCGACGAGGCGACCAGCGCCCTCGACACCGTCTCGGAGCGGATCGTCCAGACCGCGCTCGACGACGCCGCCCGCGGCCGCACCACCATCGCGATCGCCCACCGGCTCTCGACCATCGTGTCGGCCGACGTCATCCACGTCGTCGAGGGCGGCCGGATCGTCGAATCGGGCACCCACCGCGAGCTGCTCGGCCTCGGCGGCCTCTACGCCTCGCTCTACGCACAGCAGACGGAGTCGGCCCTCCAGGGCTGAGCCGCGGATCGGCGGCCGGACTTCGCGGGGCTACTCGCAGCCGACGCCGTCTGAGTCGCCGGGCCCCGTGCACGACGTGGGCGGAGAGCACGTGCCACTCCCCGGTGGGGGAGGCGCACGACTCTCAGCCGATATCGCGCGTGCCGGAGGCGGTCACTCCGCCGGCCGGTCCTCGAGCATCTGCTCCATCAGCGAGATCTCGGCCTCCTGGGCCTTCACGACGGAGGAGGCGAAGTCGGTGGCGACCGTCACGCGGCTCCGGGCGAGCAGGGCCTCGGCCATGTCGATCGCGCCGCGGTGGTGGGCGATCATCAGCTCGAGGAACATCCGGTCGAAGTCGCGGCCCGACGCGCTGCTGAGGGCGGTGATCTGGTCCGGTGTCGCGAGACCGGGCATGCTCGCGGGCACGACGCCGTCCTCGGTCCCCATCCCCATCGACGAGTGCTCGTCGGCGGCTCCGGCCAGGGTCGGCCGGCCCATCCAGGTCATCGAGGGTTCCGGAGCAGCCTGCGGCAGGCCCCACGAGTTCAGCCAGCCGAAGAGCTGACCGGCCTGCTGCTGCTGGGTGAGCAGGATGTCCTTCGAGACGGTGAGGACCTCGTCGTCGGCGCTGCGCTCGCGGGCGATCATCGCCAGCTCGGCGCCTTGCAGGTGGTGAACCTGCATGTCGCGCGCGAAGCCCGCCTCGGCGCTGGCGCTCGAGGGCGTCGCCGCGGAGGCGAACGGGGCGAGCGCGCCGAAGAGGTAGCCGCCGGCCGCCCCGAGGAGGAGCGCGACCACGGCGACCGCGGCGACGAGGATCCGGCCCCTACTGCTTGCCGGGCGCATCGATCCCTCCGGTGCAGGGGGCGCCGGGCTCCGGAGCGCTCGAGGACTGCCAGAAGCGCTCGACGAAGGCGTCGATGCGGGGGTCCTCGGGCGAGTCGATCGCGACCTGGGCGTCCCAGGCGCTCAGCACGATGGGCGACTCGAGGCCCTCGTAGGGCGAGACGACGGAGTAGGTGTCGGGCATCGCGGCGATCAGCGCGTCGACCTCGCTCTGCGGGAGCTCGGGGTCGTAGGTGGCCCAGACGGCGCCGTGCTCGAGGTCGTGCACCGCGTTCTCGTTCGGGACGGGCTCGTCGTAGACGCCGCAGTTCATCCACACGGCGTTGTGCGGGCCGCCCGCCGGCGGGGTCTGCGGGTAGTCGACGGCGCCGGCCACGTGGGTGGCGTCGTTGTCGAAGGTCTGCAGGCCGTCGATCTCGCGCGCCTCGACGATCTGCTGGTTCCCGAAGACGGTGACCGCGACGATGCCGCCGACGGCGAGGACGGCCAGGGCCGACAGCGACCAGATCCAGATGCGGGAGCCGCGCTTGCGGCGGTCCTGCTCGCGCTTGTAGGCCTCGAGCTTCTCCTGTCGGGCGCGGTTCTTGGCGGACATCGTGTCTTTGGGCACGGCGGCGTCTCTCGTTCTGAGGGCGGAAGGCGCCTGTGGCGGGCGCAGGCGCCTGAGAGGCGCTCTCAGAGGATAACGAGCGAGGCTTCGGATCGGATCAATGCGCGGTCAGGGGAGATCTCGACACGCCCGCGGAGCGAGCTGCTCGATCAGCGGAAGAGGAGGCCGCGGAGGAGTGGGACGGCGCGCCGCCGCTCCGCTCAGGGGGCGAAGGTGAGCCAGAGCAGCAGGCCGTTCAGGACGATGAGGAAGACGGCGGCCAGGGCGGCGGCGAGGGTGGTGAACCAGCGGTTCGTCTGGTCGCCCATCAGGCGGCGGTCGCGGGTCAGGATCACGAGCGGCACGAGCGCGAAGGGGATGCCGAACGACAGGACCACCTGGCTGAGCACCAGCGCGCGCGTCGGGTCGAAGCCGATCGCGAGCACCAGGAGCGCCGGGATCAGCGTGACCAGACGACGGGCGACGAGCGGCACCCGCACCTGGAGCAGACCGTGCATGATCTCGGCTCCCGCGTACGCGCCGACCGAGGTCGAGGCGAGGCCGGAGGCGAGCAGGCCGACGGCGAACAGGGTCGCGACCACCGGTCCGAGCGCCGCGCCGATGGCCGCGTGGGCGCCCTCGAGGCTGTCGGTCCCGGCGACTCCCGCGAGGGAGTGCGCGGCGAGGAGCAGGATCGCGAGGTTCACGGTGCCGGCGATGGCGAGGGCGATCGTCACGTCGATCCGGGTGGCGACCAGGATCCTCCGGCGCGCGCCGACGCCCTCGACGTGGCCGAAGCGGTCGCGGGCGAGCGCGGAGTGGGCGTAGATCGCGTGGGGCATGACGGTCGCGCCGAGGATCGAGGCGGCGAGCAGCACCGACTCCGAGCCCTCGAAGCGCGGCACGAGACCGGTGACGGTCGCGCCCGCGTCCGGCGGATCGACGACCACGCCGACCGTGAAGCCGACGGCGATCAGCACCATCAGCGCCGTGATCACCCGCTCGAACGGCTGCGCCCCGCCCCGCGTCTGCACGAGCAGCAGCACCAGCGAGACCGCGCCGGTGACCACGCCGCCGGCCAGCAGCGGCAGTCCGAAGAGCAGATTCAGCGCGATCGCGCCGCCGATCACCTCGGCCAGGTCGGTCGCCATCGCGACCGTCTCGGCCTGCAGCCAGTAGGCCCGGCGGCCCCAGCGGCCGTGCAGGCGGTCGCCGAGCAGCTCGGGGAGGCTGCGGCCGGTCATCAGGCCGAGCTTCGCCGAGAGGTACTGGATGAGCCAGGCCATCAGGTTGCCGAGCACCACCACCCAGACCAGGAGGTAGCCGAACCGGGCGCCGGCCGTCATGTTGCTGGCGACGTTGCCCGGGTCGAGGTAGGCGACTCCGGCGACCAGCGCCGGGCCGAGCAGGCGGAGGAGGTGGATGTCGGCCGGACGCCGCGGCGGTGCGGCGATCGGTGAGGTCATTCGGGGTCCGTTCCGGGTCGACGGCGGCGCTCGCGGACCCCCACGATAGGGCACCGGCGCGACCGGCGGCACTCCCCTCCCGAGACCGCTCCCTGTGCCTCCGCCCACCCCCGTCACACGCCGGGAGCCGGTTGCTACGCTGGCGGGATGAGCCTGGATCGCGCCCTTCCCGCACGCCCGGAGACCGGGATGGCCTACGCCGATTCGGTCCTCGACCTCATCGGCGACACCCCGCTGGTGAAGCTGGGCCCGGTCGCGGCGGGCGTGCAGGCGACCGTGCTGGTCAAGGTCGAGTACCTGAACCCCGGCGGCTCGTCGAAGGACCGCATCGCGACCCGCATCATCGACGCCGCCGAGCGCGACGGGCTGCTGAAGCCCGGCGGCACCATCGTGGAGCCGACCAGCGGCAACACCGGCATCGGCCTCGCCCTCGTCGCGCAGCAGCGCGGCTACCGCTGCGTGTTCGTGCTGCCGGACAAGGTCGGGGAGGACAAGCGCAACGTCCTCACCGCCTACGGGGCCGAGATCGTCGTGACGCCGACGGCCGTCGCTCCGGAGGACCCCGCCTCCTACTACTCCGTCTCGGACCGCCTCGCCCGCGAGATCCCCGGCGCCTTCAAGCCCAACCAGTACGCGAACCTCAACGGACCGCTCAGCCACTACGAGACCACGGGCCCCGAGATCTGGCGCGACACCGCCGGCCGGCTCACCCACTTCGTCGCGGGAGTCGGCACGGGCGGCACCATCAGCGGCGTCGGCCGCTACCTCAAGGAGGTGTCGGAGGGCCGCGTGCAGATCGTCGGCGCCGACCCCGAGGGCTCCGTCTACTCGGGCGGCGGCGGTCGCCCGTACCTGACCGAGGGCGTCGGCGAGGACTTCTGGCCGAGCGCGTACGACCCGAGCGTCGTCGACCGGATCATCGCCTCCAGCGACGCCGAGTCGTTCGCGATGACCCGCCGCCTCGCCCGCGAGGAGGGGCTGCTCGTCGGCGGATCGAGCGGGCTCGCCGTCTCCGTCGCGCTCAAGGCCGCCGCCGGTCTCGGGCCGGACGACGTCGTCGTCGTGCTCCTGCCGGACGGCGGGCGCGGCTACCTCGGCAAGATCTTCAACGACCGCTGGATGCGCTCCTACGGCTTCCTCGAGATGCGCGACGAGGGCACCGTCCGCGACGTGCTCCGCGCGCGGGCGGCGAGCGGGCAGGCCGACCTCCCGGCGCTCGTGCACGCGCACCCGACCGACACGATCCGCGACGCGATCGGCATCATGACCGAGTACGGCGTCTCGCAGCTGCCGGTGCTGACCGCCGAGCCGCCCGTCGTGATGGGCGAGGTCGTCGGAGCCGTCGACGAGCGCGAGCTGCTCGACCGCGTCTTCGCCGGATCCGCCTCGATGAACGACCCGCTCGGCGACTGCGTGGGCGACGCGCTCGCCCTGATCGGGCTCGGCGAGAGCATCACCGCCGCCCGCGCCGCGCTCACCGAGCGCAGCGCCCTCCTCGTCACCGACGAGGGCAAGCCCGTCGCGGTGATCACCCGACAGGACCTCCTCACCTACGCCACGGCCTGACGGCCGCCGCCTCCGCACCTCCGACCCAGGGAGCCCGCACCATGCCCAAGAAGCAGCACTTCGACACCCGCGCCATCCACGCCGGCCAGGAGTTCGATCCGACCACCGGCGCGGTCGTGCCGCCCGTCTACATGACCTCCACGTTCGTCCAGGACGGCATCGGCGGTCTCCGGGGCGGCTACGAGTACGCCCGCTCGGCGAACCCGACGCGCGACTCGCTCCAGGAGCTCATCGCCTCGCTCGAGGGCGCCGACGTCGCCTACTCCTTCTCCTCCGGCCTCGCCGCCGAGGACACCCTGCTGCGCGCCGCCCTCGCGCCCGGCGACCACGTCGTCCTGGGCAACGACGCGTACGGCGGCAGCCACCGCCTGATCGACCGGGTGCACAGCGCCTGGGGCGTGCGCAACACGGCCGTCGACATGTCGAACCTCCGCGAGGTGCAGCGGGCGATCGTCCCCGGCGAGACGAAGATGCTCTGGGTCGAGACCCCGTCGAACCCGCTGATGACCATCAGCGACATCGCCGAGCTCGCCGACCTGGCCCACGCGCACGATCTGATCGTCGTCGTCGACAACACCTTCGCCTCCTCCGCCCTGCAGCAGCCGCTGGCCCTCGGTGCCGACGTGGTCGTGCACTCGACCACGAAGTACCTCGGCGGCCACTCGGACGTCGTCGGCGGCGCGCTCGCCCTGCGCTCGGGGCCGCTGGCCGAGAAGATCGCGTTCCTGCAGTTCGCGGTCGGAGCGATCTCGGGCCCGATGGACGCATGGCTCACGGTCCGCGGCATCAAGACCCTCGGGGTGCGGATGGAGCGCCACTCCGTCAACGCGCAGGCGGTCGCCGAGTTCCTCGTCGAGCACCCGGCGGTGACGGCCGTGCACTACCCGGGCCTGCCCTCGCACCCCGGCCACGAGCTGGCGAAGCGCCAGATGTCGCGGTTCGGCGGGATGCTCTCGCTCGAGCTCGGGACGCCGCGCGCGGCCCGGAAGTTCGCCGAGTCGACCGAGCTGTTCCAGCTCGCGGAGTCGCTGGGCGGCGTCGAGTCGCTGATCGGCTACCCGAGCGAGATGACGCACGCGTCGGTGAAGGGCACGCCGCTGGAGGTCTCGGAGTCGCTGGTGCGCCTCTCGGTGGGCCTCGAGGACTCGTCCGACCTGATCGCGGACCTGTCAGCGGCGCTGCCGAAGAAGTAGAGGCGGGAACGCCGCCCCGCGGGGCGGCATCTCGATGGTGCGCCCGATTCGGCCCCTGCCAGGATCGGGCGCATGACCTCCTCGCGCCGCTTCGTCGACCTCAGCCACACCGTCGCGGACGGGCTGGTGACCTACCCGGGCCTGCCCGCTCCGCGCATCCGGCCGCACCTCACGCGTGAGGCGTCCCGCGCCTCCTACGCGCCCGGCACCGAGTTCGCGATGGACGTCATCGAGATGATCGGGAACACGGGCACCTACCTCGACAGCCCGTTCCACCGCTACGAGGGCGGAGCCGATCTCGCCGCTCTCCGGCTCGAGACGCTGGTCGATCTGCCTGCCGTCGTGGTCGACGCGACCGGAGCCACCGGACGGGGCATCAGTGCGGACGCGGTCGCGGGACTCGACGTCCGCGGCGCCGCCGTCCTCCTCCGCACCGGCTGGGACGCGCACTTCGCCACGCCCGGGTACGGCAGGGGCGCCCCCTTCCTCAGCGGCGCGACGGCGGAGTCGCTCGTCGCCGCCGGCGCGGTGCTGGTCGGCATCGACTCGGTGAACATCGACGACACGGAGTCGGGCGGATCGCGGCCCGCGCACTCGGCCCTCCTCGCCGCGGGAGTGCACGTCGTCGAGCACCTCACCGGCCTCGGCGGGCTGCCGGCGACAGGGGCGCGCTTCACCGCCGTGCCGCCGAAGGTGCGGGGCTTCGGAACCTTCCCGGTGCGGGCCTTCGCGGTCGTCGACGAGCCCTGACCGGCGCGGGGCGCCCGGGCGCCTCCGGCTAACCTGGACCGATGCATCCCGCTCTCGCCGCCGTCGGCCGGCGCGTCCGGCCCCGCACGCGCCTCGCGGCGCTGGGCCGTCGTGTCCGCCCCCGCACGCGGCTGCGCTCCGCGGCCCGGGTCGTCCGCTCCGCCCCTCAGCGCCTCTCGGAGCGCCGCGCCGCCGTGATCGCCGCCCGGCCGATCGACCACCCCTCGCCCGCGCTCCGGCGCGAGCTGCTGCTGCTCGACCTGGTCAACCGATTCTCCCGCCGCTCCGCGGTCGATCCGGCGGGCGAGGTCGTGGTGACGATGACCACGCACGGCGAGCGGCTGCAGCGGGTCCACGTGGCGCTCGAGTCGATCGCCCGCGGCGACGCCCGGCCCGCGCGCCTGGTGCTCTGGCTCGACGACCCGGCCCTGCACGCCGACCTGCCCGCGCCGCTGCGCCGCCTCCGCCGCCGCGGCGTCGAGATCCGCCTGGTCGACGGCTACCGCGTGCACACGAAGTACTACCCGCACCTGCTCTCGGGCCGGGCGGGGGAGCGCGACCTCGTCACCTCCGACGACGACATCGTGTACCCGCGCACCTGGCTGAGGGGCCTGCTCGACGCCCGCTCGCGCTACCCCCGCGAGACCGTGCTCTGCTACCGCGCCCACCGGGTGGGGGTCGTCGACGGCGCCGTCGCTCCGTACACGAGCTGGACGCCGGTCGCCGACACGCGCGCGTCGACCGACGTCTTCGGCACCTCCGTCTCCGGGCAGCTGCTGCCCGCCCCGCTCCTCGGCGAGATCGCCGCGCACGGGGACGCGTTCCGCGAGACCGCCCCGGACGCCGACGACATCTGGCTGCACGTGCGCGCGGTCGACGCCGGCTACCGGATCGCGCAGATCGAGCCCCGGGCCCAGCTGTTCCCGTTCGTGCCGCGCACGCAGCAGTCCGGGCTCTACCTCGTCAACTACTGGGACGGCGGCAACGACCGCCAGGCCCGCGCGGCCTACACACCCGAGGTGACGGCGCGGATCGCGGCCGATGCCTCCGCGAGAGGGGAGGTGCGCTGATGCGCCTGCTGTTCGTGAGCAACCTCTACCCGCCGCAGGTGCTCGGCGGGTACGAGATGACCTGTGCGCGCGTCGCGGAGGCGATGGCGGCCCGCGGCCACATAGTGCGCGTGCTGACCACGCCGACCTACCTGCCGCCGGAGCCCTCGGGCGTCGAGGTGCACCGCACGCTGAGCCTGCGCACCTACTTCCCGCTGCCGCAGACGGGCGGCGAGATCGCTCAGCTGCTGCACCACGAGAGCGCCGTCTCGCGGTTCGAGAACACCCGCATCCTGCTCGAGGAGCTGCGCGACTTCGCGCCGACCCACGTGGTGGCCTTCAACCTGCTCGGGATCGGCGGCCTCGCGCTCATCGACCTGCTGCGGGCGGTGGAGGCCCCGTGGATGTGGAACCTCGGCGACCGCATCCCGAACGCCCTGGTCGACGGGCTGCCCGAGCGCGTGCTCCGCGTCTACGGCGCCCAGGCTCCCGACCACTTCGACCGCGGCGAGATCGTCGCGGTCAGCCGCTCGCTCGTCGACGCGATCGAGGCCGGCGGGCTGAGCCTGGGCGAGGTCGAGGTGATCGGGCGCGGAGTGTCCGTTCCCCCCGACACCGCGGAGCCGCGGCGCTACCGCGAACGCGGGACCACCCGGTTCACGTTCGCCGCGTCGCTCGGCGAGCACAAGGGCGTCGGGCTGGTGCTGGAGGCGGCGGCGTCTCTCGCGGAGGAGACCCGCGACTTCCGCGTGGACCTCTACGGCGACGGAGACGTGGACGGCTGGCGCGCCCGGGCGGACGAGGCGGGCCTGGCCGGCCTGGTCGAGTTCCACGGAGCGACGCCGCACGCCGAGGTGCTCGCCGCGCACGGGCGCGCCGACGCGTTCCTCTTCCCGACCTGGGCCGGAGAGGCGTTCGGCGTCGCGCCGGTCGAAGCGGCCGCGGCGGGCGCCGTGCCGATCGTGACGGCGGCCAGCGGAGTCGCGGAGTTCCTCATCGACGGGGTCGACTGCATCAAGATCACCCGCTCCGCCCCGGCGCTCCTCGAGGCGATGCGGGACGTGGCGAGCGGGGCGGTGGACCTCGAGGCGCTCGGCCGGCGGGGCCGGGCCGCGGCGCGCGGACCGCTCTCGTTCGAGCGCTCCGTCGAGCTGATCGAGGCCTCGCTCGAGCGCCGCTCCCGGCCGGGCCTCGCCGACCGCCTCGCCGACACCACCCTCGAGGCCGACATCATGGACAAGGATCTGCGGGCGATGGACGTGCTCCACCGCCGCTTCTCCGGACGGGACCACGACGATGACCACTGACCACGACTTCCTCCAGGACCCCGGCTCCGCGCCCACCCGGCTCGGCCGCGGCGGCGTCGTGCTCCGCGACGCGGTGCACCGGCTGGTCGCCCCCTGGTTCGAGCAGGCGCGGCTGCGCACGGAGGAGCTGCGCGCCGAGACGGCGGCCCTGCGCGACGAGATGGCCGGGCTCCGCGGCGAGCTGAGCGCGGTGCAGGGCGACGTCTCCGTGCTGCGCGACGAGTCGGCGGGCCTCCGGGCGGCGCTGGACGAGCTCAGCGCGTCGGTCGCGGCCGACCGCGCCTCGTCCGAGGCGGCGGGTGCGGCGGCCGCCGAGCAGGCCGCCGACACCGCGGCGGCTCTCGACGAGCGCGTCCGCGGGGTCGAGCTCGAACTGCGGGCGGTCACCCGGCGCCTCGCGGAGGCGCTCGACCGCTGAGGCGGCGAGGCCCGGTCCTCGCGGCGATCAGGCGGGGACCGCCGTCCGCGCGAGCAGCTCTGCGATGCGCCCGGTGCAGCCGCCGCAGCCCGTGCCGGCGCGGGTCGCCCGCCCGACGCAGGCGACCGTCCCGTGTCCCGCCGCAGCCGCATCGGTGATCATCGCCGCCGTCACGCCGTTGCACCAGCAGACCGTGGCATCGGCGGCGAACGGATCGCCGGTCGCGGCGGTGCCCGCATCCGGGGCGTCCAGACGCAGGAGGCTCGACCGGTCCGCCGGCAGCTCCGAGCCCCGCTCGAAGAGGAGGCTGAGCTCGGCGCCGACCCGGGGCAGACCCACCGAGACGAACCCGCGCAGCACTCCTCCCGCGGTCACGAGCTTGGCGTAGCCGCCGCGGGCGGGGTCCGCCCACAGGGTCACCTCGAGGTGCTCCTCGCCCGGGCGGTGCGGGTCCCACGGCTCCGGGGCCACGTCGCCTCCTGCCACGAGGTCGACGCCCTCGGCCTTCAGCATCACGACCGCCGGTCGGGCGTCGGGGACGCGCTCCTCGCCGCAGCGGCCCTCCGCCTCCGCCCGGATCCGCGCTGCGAGCCGGTCCGCCTGCTCCCATCCCGGACCGATCAGTCCGCTCGGTCCGCCGGGCACGCGGCCGTCGGGCAGGGCCGAGCCGCGGGGGGCGACGTGCGCGCAGTCGCCGATCGCGAAGACGTCCGGGTCGCTCCAGCTGCGCAGCTGCTCATCGACCAGGATCCCGGTCGAGACGGCGAGCTCCGCGCCCGCGGCCAGCTCGACCCGCGCACCGACACCGCACGAGAGCACCAGCAGATCCCCCTCGATCTGCTTGCCGTCAGCGCAGACGAGCGCCTGGAAGTGCGCACGGCCGCGGTCGTCGTGCGCGAGCAGGACGCTCTCGGACCGGGCGTGCGCCACCATCTCGACGCCGGCCGCGCGGGCGGCCGCGGCCAGCATCCGGCCCCCGCCCGCGTCGAGATTGCGGGCCATCGGGATGTCGCCGTGGAAGACCACCACCACCTGCGCGCCCTGCTCGGCGGCCGCGAGGGCGAACTCGATCCCGAGCACTCCCGCCCCGAGCACGACGAGGCGCGCGCCGGAGCGCACGGACTCGCGGACCACCCGGGCGTCGGCCAGGTCGCGCAGCGCCACCACCCGCTCCGGGAGGGGCCGGGAGCCCGCGTCGAGCGACTCCGGATCGGCGGCGCGCACCGTCCGCTCGCGTCGGGACCGCTCCATCCCGGCGAGGGTCGGCACGTTCGCCCGGGCGCCGGTGGCCAGGACGACGCGGTCGTAGGGCAGCCGCTCGCCGTCGTGCAGCCGCACGACGTTCCGCGCGCGGTCGATCCCCACGACGGCCGCTCCCAGGCGCAGGACGACGCCCGCCGCCTCCGCCGCCGTCCGGTCGCCGAGGTCGAGGCGCTCGCGGGTCGCCCGGCCGACGGCGTACTCCGCGAGCAGGACACGGTTGTACGGGTCGTCGCTCTCGGCGCCGACCACCGTCAGGGCGACCAGACCGGCCCGCACGGCCGGCAGCAGCTCCTCGACGAAGCGCGAGCCGACGGGGCCATAGCCGATCAGGACGATCCGCTCGGGAGGTGTCTCAGGCATGTGCCGTCCCTTCCGCGCGGACCCAGACCCGCGTGCGCTTGAACTCGGGCATCGACGACACCGGGTCCACGACGGCCTCGGTGAGGAGGTTCGCGCACTGCTCACCCGCGTAGTGGAAGGGCAGGAACACCGTGTCGTGGCGGATGTCCGCGGTGACGCTCGCGCGGGCGCGGACCACGCCGCGCGCGTTCCCGATCGCCACAGGTGCTCCGTCGCGGACGCCGAGCCGCGAGGCGGTCGCCGGGTGGATCTCGAGCCGAGCCTCGGGGCGGGCCGCATCGAGCTCCGCGACCCGCCGGGTCTGGGTGCCCGACTGGTACTGCTGGAGGTAGCGGCCGGTCACCAGGGTCAGCTCCTCGCCGCGGTCCACGACGACGGGGACGGCGGGGATGACGGCGACCAGGCGCGCCCGGCCGTCGGGGTGCCCGAAGCGCTCAGCGAAGAGGCGCGGCGTCCCCGTGCCGCCCGCGGGGTAGGGCCAGTGGGCGGCGATCCCGGTGTCGAGCAGGGCGTGCGAGAGGCCGGAGTAGTCGGCCACGCCTCCCGCGGACGCGCGGGCCAGCTCGTCGAACACCTCCGCGGGGACGGTCGACCAGCTCGAGGGGGCGTCGAGACGGCGCGCCAGTTCGCTCATGATCCAGAGCTCGCTGCGCACTCCCGCCGGCGGGTCGATCGCCCGGCGGCGGCGGAGCACCCGGCCCTCGAGCGAGGTCATCGTGCCCTCCTCCTCCGCCCACTGCGGCACCGGGAGCACCACATCGGCCAGTGCGGCGGTCTCGGAGAGGAAGAAGTCGCAG
>NZ_PSUC01000102.1:0-13530 GCF_002931635.1 Rathayibacter sp. AY2B7
GCGCACGGGGGCGTCGTGCCGTGCGGGCCGACCCGGCGCGCCGGGTGCGAGGGCGGGGTCAGTCGGTACCGGCGTCGAACGCCGCACCCTCCGAGGCCAGGTCGGTGGCGCGTCCGAGCGCATCGGCCGCTGCGGACCCGCCGCCCTCGGTGATCGCGTCGGCCTCGCCGATCTCGAGCTCGCCGACGAGCTCGGCGGTCGGACCGCCGACGAGGCCGGCGGCCGCGTACTGCTCGAGCCGCGAGCGGGAGTCGGCGATGTCGAGGTTGCGCATCGTGAGCTGCCCGATGCGGTCCTCGGGGCCGAAGGCGGCGTCGCCGACCCGCTCCATCGAGAGCTTGTCGGGGTGGTAGCTCAGCGCGGGGCCGGTCGTGTCCAGGATCGTGTAGTCGTCGCCGCGACGCAGGCGCAGGGTGACCTCCCCGGAGACGGCCGAGCCGACCCAGCGCTGGATGGACTCGCGCAGCATCAGCGACTGCGGGTCGAGCCAGCGGCCCTCGTACATCAGGCGGCCGAGACGGCGGCCCTCCGAGTGGTACTGGGCGACGGTGTCCTCGTTGTGGATCGCGTTCAGCAGGCGCTCGTAGGCGATGTGCAGCAGCGCCATGCCGGGGGCCTCGTAGATGCCGCGGCTCTTGGCCTCGATGATCCGGTTCTCGATCTGGTCCGAGACGCCGAGCCCGTGGCGTCCGCCGATCGCGTTCGCCTCGAGCACGAGCGCGACGGCGTCCGAGAACTCGACGCCGTTCAGCGCGACTGGGCGGCCGGCCTCGAAGCGCACCGAGACGACCTCGGAGGCGATCTCGACCTCGTCGCGCCACGACGCGACACCCATGATCGGCTCGACGAGCTCGAGGCCGCTGGAGAGCTCCTCGAGGCGCTTGGCCTCGTGGGTGGCGCCCCAGATGTTGGCGTCGGTCGAGTAGGCCTTCTCGGTGGCGTCGCGGTAGGGGAAGCCGCGGGCGACCAGCCACTCCGACATCTCGGTGCGGCCGCCGAGCTCGTTGACGAACTGCACGTCGAGCCAGGGCTTGTAGATGCGCAGGCGGGGGTTGGCGAGCAGGCCGTAGCGGTAGAACCGCTCGATGTCGTTGCCCTTGTAGGTCGAGCCGTCGCCCCAGATGTCGACGCCGTCCTCGCGCATGGCGCGGACGAGGAGGGTGCCGGTCACGGCGCGGCCGAGGGGGGTGGTGTTGAAGTACGTCTTGCCGCCGGAGCGGATGTGGAAGGCGCCGCACTGCAGGGCGACGAGTCCCTCCTCGACCAGCGCGCTCTTCGCGTCGACGAGGCGCGAGATCTCGGCGCCGTACTGGGCCGCGCGGGACGGGACGCTCTCGATGTCGGGCTCGTCGTACTGGCCGATGTCGGCCGTGTACGTGCAGGGCACGGCGCCCTTCTCGCGCATCCAGGCGACGGCGACGGATGTGTCGAGGCCTCCCGAGAATGCGATTCCGACACGCTCGCCCACGGGCAGACTGCTCAACACTTTCGACATGCCTCCGATTTTAGGAGGAACGGGGACCTCCTCCGTGCCGCGGGAGGTCTGAGCCGCCTCCCGGGGCGCCCGCGCGGGGTGCGCTCCGGCCGCACGCGCGGGGTGCGCTCCGGCCGTGGGAGCACGTCCTCCGTCGATCCGCGTCGATCGCCGACAACCCCGACCGGGGCGTGCGAGCCGGCCGGAGGCTCCGTGGTCCGGAGGCGGCGCCCGCGCAGCCGGCGCGGATCGCCCGCTCCGGCTGAGTAGTTCCGCGCGGCCCGGATGGACGGCCGTGGCGAGCGCGTGCCAGGCTCCGCTCGACCCCGGCTTCCGCCGCCGCCGCCTCCGAAAGGGCT
Source organism: Rathayibacter sp. AY2B7 (assembly GCF_002931635.1). Taxonomy (NCBI): domain Bacteria; kingdom Bacillati; phylum Actinomycetota; class Actinomycetes; order Micrococcales; family Microbacteriaceae; genus Rathayibacter; species Rathayibacter sp. AY2B7. The sequence goes on from NZ_PSUC01000102.1 coordinate 1,834, forward strand.
CTCCGTGCCACGACCTCCTCATCGCCTCGCGGCGATGGCCCTCGCCTGCCTGCTCGCCGCGGGCGGTTCCGCCGCTCTGGCGCCGTCCGCCCTCGCGACGCAGACCGTCGCCGAGACTCCGACCGCCTTCGTCCCGGGGGAGACTCCGCCCGCAGAGGCGCGCGGATCGCAGACCTACACGAACGCCCTCCTCGGCGGCGACTCGCTCGACGCGGGGGAGCGCATCTTCTCGAACGGAGACTCCGCGAGCTTCGAGATGCAGGCGGACGGCAACGCCGTGATCTACGACGCCGGGCGCCGCCCCGTCTGGAGCACCAGGACCCAGGGCTCCGGAGCGACCACGGTGCGGATGCAGGAGGACGGCAACCTCGTCGTCGTGACCGGCTCCGGCACGCCCGTCTGGGCGTCCGGGACCGCGGGAGAGACCGGCGCGCTCGCCCTCATCCAGGACGACGGGCAGCTCGTGCTCGTCCGCCCGAACGGGGACGCGGCCTGGTCCTCGGCCGACGAGCAGGAGCCCGAGCCGGAGCCGATCGCCGACGTCCTCGACAGCGGGCGGGAGCTCGCTCCGGGACAGCAGCTGACCGCCTCGGACGGCCGCTCGCGCGCCGCGATGCAGAGCGACGGCAATCTCGTCGTCTACGTGGACGGATCGCCGCGCTGGAGCTCCGTCACCTCCGGAGCGGGCAACCGCCTCGCGATGCAGACCGATGGGAACGCGGTGGTCTCGGCCCCCGGGTCCGGCGTGCGCTGGCAGGCGGGAACGCCCGGGAACACGGGCGCACGGATGCGGATGCAGAACGACGGCAACCTGGTGATCACCGCCGCCTCCGGACGGCCGCTCTGGGCGAGCTCGACCTCGCGCGCGCCCGAGATCCGCGACGTACTCTCCTCCGGCTCGCGGCTCGCCCGCGGACAGCAGCTCACCTCGCCGGACGGCCGGTCCCGCGCCTCCCTGCAGGGCGACGGCAATCTCGCGGTCTACTCGCGGGGGGACGTCCGCTGGGGCGCCGGCACCCAGGGCGAGGGCGAGACGCTCTCGATGCAGTCCGACGGCAACGCCGTGGTCACCTCCGCCTCGGGCCGTCCCCTCTGGGCCTCGGGTACGGCGGGCAACCCGGGATCCCGCCTGCAGATGCAGAACGACGGCAATCTGGTCGTCTACTCCGCCTCGGGTCGCGCGCTGTGGGCGAGCGACACCCCTCCGGCGCCGCCCGCGCCCGCCGTCCGGGACACCCTCTCCTCCGGGAGCCGGCTCACCTCCGGACAGCTGCTGCGCTCCTCAGACGGAGGGAGCGAGGCGGTCATGCAGGGCGACGGCAACCTCGTCGTGTACTCGCGCGGCTCGGCCCGCTGGGCGGCCGGCACGTCCGGAAGCGGCAACCGGCTCGAGATGCAGTCCGACGGCAACGCCGTGGTCTACGCGGGCTCCGGCGGAGCGCGCTGGCAGTCCGGCACGGCGGGCAGCCCGGGCTCCCGGATGGTCATGCAGAACGACGGCAACCTGGTGATCTACTCGCCGCAGGGCCGCGCGCTCTGGGCGAGCACGCAGGCCGCCGCGCCTGCACCGGCGCCCGGCCCGGGACGACCTGCTTATCCCGGCGACGCTGTGAACTGCGACGACTTCCCGGACCAGGCCTCAGCTCAGCGGTACTTCGACCTGTACTACCCGTACTACGGCGATGTCGCCGGGCTCGACAGGGATGACGACGGGTTCGCCTGCGAGTCCAACTGAAGGCAGCGAAGGTCCGCCCCTGACGGAGGGCGGGCCTTCGGCCGTCCTCCGACGACGAGAGCCTCCCCCTCCTCTCTCATGCCCGAGCGGTCCCCTGCAGACCTCCGGGCCACGCTCGCGGGTATCGAGTGGCGAAGACGACCCGCCTGCGCGAGAGGCTCCGCGGCGGACGACCATCGACAAGGCGCCTTGTGCATCGATGCTCCGCTGCCGCGCGAGCTCCCGCGCCGCCGGGCGACCCGGCATGCTGAGGCAGGACTCCGCCGACGACGCGGATCGGAAGGACGCCATGACCCCGACGACCCCCTCCAGCCGCGAGAGCCTGCTGGTCACGCCTGACGAGCTCGCCGAGCTCATGGCCTCCACCGAGCCGCCGCTCGTCCTCGACGTGCGCTGGCGCCTCGACCGGCCCGACGGCCGACCGGAGTACCTCGCGGGCCACCTGCCCGGCGCGGTGCAGGTCGACCTCGATCACGAGCTGGCCGCCCACGGCGAGCCGGAGGAGGGTCGCCACCCGCTGCCTCCGATCGAGGTGCTGCAGGAGGCGGCGCGCGGCTGGGGGCTCCGCCGGGGCCGGTCCGTCGTCGTGTACGACGACGCGCAGAGCGTCCCGGCCGCGCGGGCCTGGTGGCTGCTGCGGGCGACGGGAGTGGAGGACGTCCGCCTGCTCGACGGGTCGCTCGCCGGCTGGATCCGCTCGGGGCGGGAGCTCGAGACGGGCGACGTTCCGCGCGAGCGGGGCGACGTCGAGCTGGCCTACGGTCGGCTCCCGGTGCTGGACATCGACGAGGCGGCGGCGCTGCCCTCGGCGGGCGTCCTGCTCGACGCCCGCGCCCCTGAGCGGTACCGCGGCGAGGTCGAGCCGATCGACCCGCGGGCGGGCCACATCCCCGGCGCTCGGAACGCTCCGGCGTCCGCGGCGCTCGACTCCGAGGGGCGGTTCCGGCCCGCCTCGGACCTGCGCGCGGGATTCGGGGCGCTCGGCGTGCGGGAGGACGCCCCCGTCGGCGTGTACTGCGGCAGCGGCGTCTCGGCCGCGGTCGACGTCGTCGCGCTCACGCTCGCGGGCTTCGCACCGGCGCTCTACCCGGGCTCCTGGTCGCAGTGGTCGAGCACGCCGGGCCGGACGGTGGCGACCGGCCCGGAGGCCTGAACCGCCTGCTCCGGAGCGCCCGCGGAGCTCAGCTGAGGCGGGAGTGCTCGCCGAGGTGGTGCCAGGTGCGGTTGTGGTAGACGAGCGGCGCCGTGGTCTCGGAGTCCTCGGGCACGTGGGCCTCGAGGGCGTGCACGGCGACGATCGTGGACGATCCCGCCTCCATGCGGTTGATCACCGTGCCGCGGATCCAGGCGGCGGCGCCCGGGAAGAACGGCTCGCCCGTGGGCAGCCGCGACCAGAGCGACGTGTCGGCGAAGCGGTCGATGCCGCTGGTCGAGCCCAGACGCGCCAGGTCGAGCTGCTCCGCGCCGGGCAGGTGCACGACCAGCGTCTCGGACGCCTGGATGGCCGGAGAGCTGGACGAGGCGGACGAGAGCGAGAAGACGAACAGCGGCGGCTCGGCGCTCACCGAGAAGACGGAGGTCGCGGTCAGGGCGACCGGGCCGGTGCCCGGGTCGGCGGTGATCAGCGCGACTCCGGCGGCGTGGTTGCGGAACGCGAGCTTGAAGTCCTCCGGGGAGAGTCCGGCGAAGGCGCGGTGCTCCGGCTCGCGGTCCGGGGTGGTGGCGAGGTTCTCGCGGCTCATCGGAGACTCCTGATCGATCGAGGGTGCGGCACGGGGTGGTGGCCCGGCGTCGCGCCGCAGCACGGCTCCTCCAGACTGGCGCACCGGCCGGGGGAGGGCCGCCCCATTGCGGAGTATGACGCCGCCACCTCGGGGAACGCGGATCCGCCGCTCCCTGTTCCCGATCACGCCGGATCGGGTGCCCGTCGTCGGCGCCGTCGTCCGCGCACCCGTCGCTCGCCCTCAGCGCAACCCGTCGCCGCGGCCGCGGTCTGCGCGCAGACTCGAGGGCATGGCCCACCGTCAGCGCACGTCCACCGCGCACCCCGAGAGCAAGACCTGCGCCTCCTGCGGTCGCGAGATCGAGTGGCGCGCGAAGTGGGCACGGGACTGGGAGGACGTCCGTTACTGCTCGGACGCCTGCCGCCGTCGCGGAGTCGGACCGGAGGAGGCGCGCCTCGAGGAGGAGATCCGCACCGTCCTGCTCGCGCGAGCGGCGGCGTCGACGGCGTGCCCGTCCGAGGTCGCGCGCCGAGTCGGGGGCGAGGAGTGGCGGCCGCTGATGGAGCCCGTGCGCCGGGCCGCGCGCCGCCTGGTCGACCGGGGCGAGATCGACATCGTGCAGGGCGGACAGGTCGTCGACCCCTCGCGGGCGAAGGGCCCGATCCGCCTGCGGAGGCGACCCGGCGGACCCCTGTCGCCGGGCGGCGCCGCGGGCTAGCCTCAGCAGATGCCCAGCAGCGACGCCGTCGTCCTCACCGTCCCCGGACCGCACGGCGACCGGGAGGTGCGGATCTCGAGCCCTGAGCGAGTGCTCTTCCCGGAGCCGGGCATCACCAAGCGCGAGGTCGCGGAGTACCTGATCGCCGTCGGCGAGCCGTTCGTCGCGGCGAACGGCGGCCGCCCCGTCTCGCTGCAGCGCTTCTCCTCCGGGATCGAGGGCGAGCAGTTCTTCTCGAAGAACCCGCCCAAGGGCGCGCCCGAGTACGTCCGGTCCGTCCCGGTGACGTACCCGAGCGGGCGCGTGCATCCGCAGCTCGTGATCGACGAGCCCGCGGCCGCCGTCTGGGCGGCGCAGATGAACACCGTCGTCTTCCACCCGTGGGCGTCCCGCGCCGATGCGCCCGACCTGCCCGACCAGCTCCGGATCGACCTCGACCCGCAGCCCGGCACCGACGTCGCCGACGCGGTCGTCGCCGCGCACGCGCTGCGGGAGGTCCTGCGGGAGGCCGGCCTCGACCCGTTCGTGAAGACGTCCGGCAACCGCGGCCTGCACGTCTTCGCGCCGATCGTCGCCGAGCACGAGTTCCTCGACGTCCGCCACGCGGTGATCGCCGCGGCGCGCGAGCTGGAGCGGCGGATGCCCGAGCAGGTCACGACGGCGTGGTGGAAGGAGGAGCGCGGCGAGCGGATCTTCGTCGACTTCAACCAGGCCAACCGCGACCGCACGATCGCCGGTGCCTACAGCCCGCGGCCGCTCGCGCACGCTCCCGTCTCCACTCCGCTGGACTGGGACGAGCTCGACGGCGTCGACCCGCGGGCCTTCACGATCCGCACGGTCCCGGCGCGCCTCGCCGAGCGCGGTGATCCGTGGGCCCGGATGCACGACTCCCCCGGCCGCCTCGACGCCCTGCTCGGCTGGTGGGAGCGCGATGTCGCCGCCGGCCTCGGCGAGCTGCCGTTCCCGCCCGACTTCCCCAAGATGCCGGGCGAGCCGCCCCGCGTGCAGCCCAGCCGCGCGAAGAAGGCCTAGCCGAGGACGTCGCCGAGGTCGTACGCGGTCGGCTGCTCCAGCTGCTCCATGGTGCAGGAGGCGGCGTCGCGGTCAGGGCGCCAGCGCTCGAACTGCACGGTGTGCCGGAAGCGGTCGCCCTCGCGCTGGTCGTAGCGGACCTCGAGCACGAGCTCGGGACGCAGGCGCACGAAGGAGGTGTCGCGGCCGCTCGAGAACCGGCTCCGCTCACCCTCGCCGCGCACCGGTGCTCCCTCCGCGTCGCGCTCGACCGCGGGTGCGAGCTCCTCCAGCAGCTGCACGCGTCGCTCGTCGCTGAAGGCCGAGGCCCCGCCGACCTGGCGGACCTCTCCGTCGTCGCCGTGCAGGCCGAGCAGGATCGAGCCCACGCCCGGCTTGGAGGCGTGCTCGCGGTACCCGATCGCGATCACTTCGGCCGTGCGGTGGTGCTTGACCTTGAGCACGGCGCGCTTCCCGGGGGAGTAGGGCGCGGCCAGGGGCTTCGCCACGACGCCGTCCAGTCCTGCGCCCTCGAAGCGCTCCAGCCAGTCGCGCGCCAGGGCCTCGTCGTCGGTGGCGCGGCCGAGGTGCAGCGGATGCGGGACGCCGGCCATCACCGCGGCGAGCGCCTCCCGCCGCGCCGAGTACGGCTCCTCGAGCATGCTGCGCCCGTCCACGGCGAGCAGGTCGAAGGCGACGAGCATCGCCGGGGTGGTCTCCGCCAGCATCCTCACGCGGCTCGCGGCCGGATGGATGCGCTGCGAGAGCAGGTCCCAGTCGAGCCGCTGCGCTCCCGGCTCGCCGGTCGCCAGGACGATCTCGCCGTCGAGCACGCAGCCGTCGGGGAGCAGCCGGAGGAAGGCCTCGACGAGCTCGGGGAAGTACCGGGTCAGCGGCTTAGAGCCGCGGCTCCCGATCTCGCACTCCCCGCCGGCGACCGAGACGATCGCGCGGAACCCGTCCCACTTCGGCTCGTAGGAGTATCCGCCCGCGACGGCGGTCTGCTCCGGCACCGCCGGAACGGCCTTGGCGAGCATCGGGGCGAGGGGGAGCGCGAACGGGAGGTCCATGCCCTGATCATCCCGGCCGCGGTCTCCGCCCGCACCCCCTTCCGGAAGGCTGTGGACCGGGACGTTCCGGGCCCGCCGCGGAGGTTCGAGGCGTAGCGTTCCCGGCATGAGCATTGACTGGAAGCGCTGGACGCCCGTCGCCGTCGTCCCCGCGGTCGTCGTCGCCGCGGCCGTCGCCCTCCCCCTCTCGGCGAGCGCCGCGGGGGATCTCCCCGAGAAGTCCGCCGCCGACCTCCTCGCCTTCGTCGCCGAGAGCGACGCCACGGCGTTCTCCGGCGAGATCCAGCAGACCTCGGACCTCGGCCTGCCCGACCTCTCGGCGCTCGGCGGCTCCGCCGGCTCGGCGTCCGCCGACCCCGCCGACTCCCTCGTCGAGCTCGCCACCGGCTCGCACCAGGCGCGCGTGTACGTCGACGCCGAGAAGGGCGCGCGCCTTCAGGTGCTCGACCGGCTCGCCGAGCGCGACGTCGTCGCCTCGACGACCGACGGAGTCTGGATCTACGACTCGAGCGCGAACACCGCCACCCACCTCGTGCCTCCCGCGGGCGGAGCCCCCGAGGCCTCGCCGGGCGATCAGGTCGTGACGCCGTCGTCCGCCGCCGAGCAGCTGCTCGCCGCGATCGACCCGACGACCACGGTCGCGGTCGGCTCGGACGTCAGCGTCGCCGGGCGCGACGCGTACGAGCTCGTGCTCACGCCCCGCGACGGCGGCACCCTCGTGGGCTCCGTGACCGTCTCGGTCGACGGCGAGACGGGCCTCCCGCTCGGAGTGGCGGTGACGGCCCGCGGGGGCACCGCGCCCGCGTTCAGCGTCGCGTACACGAGCATCGACTTCTCGACGCCCGACGCGTCCCTCTTCTCCTTCACGCCCCCGGCCGGCGCCGAGGTGACGGAGCAGGCCGCTCCGGTCGACGACGAGGCGGACGCCTCGGACGCGCCCGCCGCGGACACCACCGGGCACTCGGACGTCGTCACCACGGGCTCCGGCTGGACGAGCGTCGTCGAGCTGCCCGCCGGTGACGCCGACGCGCTCTCCTCGCTCGACGCGGTCACCACGCCGGTCGACGGCGGCCGCGTCCTCTCCTCCGCCCTGCTGACCGTCCTCGTCACCGACGACGGACGCGTCCTCGTCGGCGCGGTCCCGGCCGAGACGCTCCGCGACGCGGCCTCCGCTCGGTGACGGCGGGCGAGCTCGCAGTCGAGACGCGGGGCCTCACCAAGCGCTTCGGGCGGCAGGAGGCGGTCTCCGGTCTCGACCTCGCCGTTCCCCGCGGCGCCGTCTTCGGCTTCCTCGGCCCGAACGGCTCGGGCAAGACCACGACGATCCGGATGCTGCTCGCCCTCGCCGCGCCGACCGCGGGCAGCATCACCGTCCTCGGGCAGGCCATGCCCCGGCGCGCGGCCGAGGTCCTGCCCCGGGTGGGGGCGCTGGTCGAGGGGCCGGGCTTCTACCCGTTCCTCTCCGGAGCGGCCAACCTCCGGCGCTTCGACGCAGCGGAGGCGGGCACCTCGTCCCGCACCCGCGACACCCGTGCGAAGGAGGCCCTCGCCCGCGTCGGTCTCTCGGCCGCGGCGCGCAAGAAGGTCGGCTCCTACTCCCTGGGCATGAAGCAGCGGCTCGGCATCGCGGTCGCCCTGCTCTCGCCGCGCGACCTGATTGTGCTGGACGAGCCCACGAACGGCCTCGACCCGCAGGGCACCCGCGAGGTCCGCGCTCTCGTGCGCGGACTGAACCAGGACGGCACGACCGTCCTCGTCTCCAGCCACCTCCTCGCCGAGATCGAGCAGCTCTGCACCCACGCCGCCGTCATGCGCACCGGGCGCCTCGTCGCCCAGGGCGGGCTCGACGAGTTGCGCGGGGACGCCGCCTCGGTCGAGCTGCTGACGCCCGACCGCGAGCGCGCGATCGTGGCCCTGCACACCCGGGGTCTGGAGCCGCGCACCGCGCCGGGCCCGCACCCCGCCGATCCGCCGCTGGTCGTCGCCGCTCTGCCGCCCGGGCTCGCGGCCGAGACGCTGGTCGCCGACCTCGTGCGGGCCGACGTCCGCGTCCGCGGGTTCGCCGTCCGCCGCCCCTCGCTCGAGGAGCGCTTCGTCGAGCTGACCGGGGAGGGCTTCGATGTCGAGCGCTGACGCGACCGTCCGCCGCGCGGGGATCGGGTCCCTGCTCGCCTCCGAGCTCGCCCTGCTCTTCCGCCGGCGCCGCACGTGGGCGCTGCTCGCGGCCCTGGCCGCCATCCCGATCCTGCTCGCCGTCGCGGTGCGGCTCTCGGGCGGCGACGGAGGCGGGCCCTCCTTCGTGGGCGCGATCGCCGGCAACGGCCTCTTCACCGGCTTCGCGGCCATCACGGTCGCCGTCCCGCTGTTCCTCCCGCTCACGGTCGGGGTCGTCGCCGGCGACGCGATCGCGGGCGAGGCCTCGCTCGGGACGCTGCGCTACCTGCTGGTCAGCCCCGTCGGCCGCGTGCGGCTGCTCGCGGTGAAGTTCGCCGCCTCCCTCGCCTTCTGCCTCGCCGCAGCACTCACCGTCATGGTGGTCGGGATCCTGATCGGCCTGGCGCTCTTCCCGGCGGGACCGGTGACGCTGCTCTCCGGCAGCACCGTCCCGCTCGGCGACGCGGTCGGCCGGGCCCTGGCGATCGCCGTGTACGCGGCGCTCTCGCTGGTCGGGCTCTCGGCGATCGGCCTCTTCATCTCGACGCTGACCGATGTGCCGGTCGGCGCCATGGCGGCCACCGTCGTCGTCTCCATCGCGGCGCAGATCGTCGGCTCGCTCTCGCAGCTGGACGCCCTCCACCCGTTCCTGCTGACCGACCGGTGGTTCGACTTCGCCGACCTCCTGCGCGACCCGATCGCGTGGAGCTCCTTCGGCGAGAACGCGCTGCTCCAGCTCGCCTACGTCGCCGTGTTCGGGTCCCTCGCGATCGGCCGCTTCACCACCCGCGACATCCTCTCCTGATCCTGGGACGACGGAGGCCGCCCTCCCGCACTGCGGTGGGGGCGGCCTCCGATGTCGACGGGGTCAGTCCTGGGGAGCGATCCCGAAGCTGACGGAGCCGCCCTCGTCCACCTGTGCGTCGAGGACCTTGTCGCCGAGAGCGACGGAGGCGGCGACGTCGAGGAACACGCGCGCGCCGTCCTGCTCCACGACGGCGTCCGTCGTCTCGGGGGCCGCGGCGACCGCGACAGCGAAGTTGCGGGCGTCGAGATCGGTGCCGCTGATGCGCAGGCCTCCCTCGACGGGGGTCTCGGTCTGCCCGGTGATGGTCTTGACGACGGTGCTGGCGTTGTCGGTGAGCGTGAGCATCGGGTCGTTCCTTCCGTCCGTGGTCGATGAGGGGGCCACGTTGCCGGGATCCGGCGGCACCCTCAAGGCGGCGGAGCGGATGTGGAGGGGATGCACACCTGGACGGCCCGGGGAGTCGCGGCGCTCGCCGGAGCCGCGCCGGGCCGGGGGCGCCGCATCGCCTGCCACACTGGCCGGATGCATCCCGCCGACTCCTGCCCCTGCGGAAGCCGCCGCCACTACGCCGACTGCTGCCGCCCCGCCCACCTCGGCGAGGAGCCCTCGCCGACGGCGGAGCGCCTGATGCGCAGCCGCTACAGTGCGAACGTCCTCGGCAGCGCCCCCTACCTGCTCGCGAGCTGGCACCCCTCGACCCGGCCGCGCCGCATCGACCTCGATCCCGACGTCCAGTGGCGCCGGCTCCAGATCGTCGACACCTCGTTCGGCGGGGAGGGCGACGAGGAGGGCCTGGTCGAGTTCCGCGCCTCCTACCGCTCGCCCGCCGGCCCCGGCCTCGTGCACGAGCGCAGCCGCTTCCTGCGCGAGGACGGGCGCTGGCTCTACGTCGACGGCGAGATGCTCGGCGACGAGACCTGATCCGTCCGGGCCGTCCTACTCTGGAGGCATGGCCAAGGACTTCCGCCGGGCGGACGACGCGTCGCGCTACGAGCTCCACCTCGACGGCGCCCTGGTGGGCGTTCTCGACTACCGCGAGGCGCCCGGCAGCGTCTCCCTCGTCCGCTCCTTCACGACTCCGCCCTTCCGCGGCCGCGGGCTCGCAGGGGAGCTGGTCTCCTTCGCCGTCGACGACATCGAGGCCGCCGGCGGGCGGAGCGTCGTGCCGATGTGCTGGTACGTCGGGCAGTGGTTCGAGCAGCACCCCGAGAAGGCGCACCTCCTCGCTCCCTCCTGAGCCGCTCGCTCACTCGCGGACCGCGGGCTCCACTCCGGCCAGGTCCGGGCCGAGGCCGATGTCGACCAGGCGCAGACGGCCCGCGTAGGAGTCGCCCGGAGGCAGCAGCAGACCGGCCTTGATCGCGCCGAAGGCGACCGTCACATCGGCGCGCAGCACGGCGGGATCGGGGACCGACCCGTCGTCGGGATGGATGCCGCTCGGCAGGTCGACCGCGACGACCACCGGGCGCTCGGCCCGCCGCTCCAGCGCGTCGAGCACCGCCTCGACGACGACGCGCGGCCGCCCCCGCAGCGCGGGCTCCGTCGCTCCGATGCCGAGGATCCCGTCGACCAGGACGTCCGCCCGCGCCACCGCCGCGGCGAGGCCGGGCGCGTCGTCGGCCGGCACCTGCCCGCAGCCCTCGTCGAGCGCCACGGCGAGGCCCCGGCGGTGCACCCGCTCGGCCGTGAGGACGAGGACGACGTCGGTTCCGGAGGAGGAGAGCTCGGCGGCCGCGTAGAGCGCGTCACCGCCGTTGTCGCCCGGACCGACCAGGACGAGCACCGAGCCCGGACGGGAGCGGTCGGAGCGCCCGGCGAGCACGAGGCGCAGCTCGCGGGCGAGGCCGTCGGCGGCGCGCTGCATCAGCGGCTCCCGCCGGGCCAGGTGCGGAGCCTCGGCGGCCCGCACCTGCGCGGACGTGTATCCCTCGACCATGCGCTCCACTGTGCGCGCGGCGCTGCGGGCGTGCAACCCCGTCAGCTCTCCTGGACCGCCCGGTCCGACTCCTCGACGATCGCCCGCATCGCGGCCTCTGCAGCGTCCGCGTCGCCCGAGGCGACGGCGGCGGCCACCGCCCGGTGCAGCCGCACCGCGGTGGAGTCGGCCTCGCGCGGCATGAGCGCGTTGCGGGTGCGGCCGGCGAGGACCTCGGCGACCAGATCGCCCAGCTGCGCGAGCATCCGGTTGCCGGACGCGGCCAGGAGGGAGCGGTGGAAGGCGGTGTCGGCGGCGAGGTAGGCGGACTGGTCGGCTGCACGGGAGTGGGTGGAGAGGGCGTCGCCCGCCTCCGTGAGCGCCCGCCGCTGCTCCTCGGTCGCGTTCGCCGCGGCGAGCCGGGCGGCGAGCGGCTCCACCCCGAGTCGGAGCTCGCTGAGCTGGTGCAGCTGGCGCCGCCGGTCCGGGCCGTCCAGTCCCCACGCGACGACCCGCGTGTCCAGGGCGTTCCAGCACTCCGGAGGCTGGACCCGCGTCCCCG
>NZ_PSUC01000103.1:0-13056 GCF_002931635.1 Rathayibacter sp. AY2B7
CGACCGACTCGAGCAGCTCGGCCTTCATCTCGGCGCGCCCGGGGAGCGTGCGCACCGGCTCGAGCACGCTGGCCAGCTCGTCGGGCCGGCGCTGGAGGAAGTCGGCGAGGCCGGAGGAGGCCCCCACCACCAGAAGCAGCCGGGTCAGGGCCTCGTCGTCGGCGAGGACCGCGTCCATCCGGTCTCGGTGCCGCCGCAGCAGGTCGATCAGAGCGAGCAGCGCCTCGTCCGGGTCCGCCACCCGGGCGAAGGAGGGCAGCACCGACTCGAGCTGCCGCCCGGCCAGCTCCTCCGCCTCGGCCAGCCGCGCCCCGGTCTCGCCGAGCGCGGCGAAGCCGAGGCGTGCGACATCGCGGAGGGAGCGTTCGCGGGGCATGGCCGAGGCGTCAGAGCATCTCGAGATTGCTGCGGAGCTCGTACGGCGTGACCTGGGCGCGGTACTCGGCCCAGTCCTTCCGCTTGTTGAGCAGCACGAAGTTGAACACCTGCTCGCCCAGCGTCTCGGCCACGAGCTCGGACTCCTCCATCAGCGAGATGGCGCGGTCGAGGCTGGCGGGCAGGGCGCCGTAGCCGAGCGCCCGGCGCTCCGCGTCCGACAGGGCCCACACGTTGTCCTCGGCCTCGGCCGGGAGCTCGTAGCCCTCCTCGATGCCCTTCAGCCCGGCTGCCAGGAGCAGCGAGTACGCCAGGTAGGGGTTCGCCGCGGAGTCCAGCGCCCGGTACTCGATGCGCGACGACTGCCCCTTGTTGGGCTTGTAGAGCGGGACGCGCACGAGGGCGGACCGGTTGTTGTGGCCCCACGAGACGTAGCTGGGCGCCTCGTCGCCGCCCCAGAGCCGCTTGTAGGAGTTGACGAACTGGTTCGTCACGGCGGTGATCTCGGGGGCGTGCTTGAGCAGGCCCGCGATGAACTGACGGCCGAGCTTCGAGAGCTGGTACTGGGCGCCCTGCTCGTAGAACACGTTAACGTCGCCCTCGAAGAGCGAGAGGTGCGTGTGCATGCCCGAGCCGGGGTGCCCGGAGAGCGGCTTCGGCATGAACGTCGCGTAGACGCCCTGCTCGATCGCCACCTCCTTGATCACGGTGCGGAAGGTCATGATGTTGTCGGCAGTGGTGAGCGCGTCCGCATAGCGGAGGTCGATCTCGTTCTGGCCGGGGCCCGCCTCGTGGTGGCTGAACTCGACCGAGATGCCCAGATCCTCCAGCATGCGCACGGAGCGGCGGCGGAAGTCGTGCGCCGTGCCTCCGGGGACGTTGTCGAAGTACCCGGCGGAGTCGACCGGCTCAGGACCCTCGGCGCCGAAGGACGACGACTTGAGGAGGTAGAACTCGATCTCGGGGTGCGTGTAGAAGGTGAACCCGCGCTCGGCCGCCTTCGCCAGCGTGCGCTTGAGCACGTTGCGCGGGTCGGCGACGGCGGGCTGGCCGTCCGGCGTGGTGATGTCGCAGAACATCCGCGCCGTCGGGTCGATCTCTCCGCGCCACGGGAGGATCTGGAAGGTCGACGGATCCGGATGCGCGAGGACGTCGGCCTCGAAGGACCGGGTGAGGCCCTCGATGGCGGAGCCGTCGAAGCCGAGCCCCTCCGCGAACGCGCCCTCCACCTCGGCCGGCGCGATCGCGACCGACTTCAGCGTGCCGACGACATCGGTGAACCAGAGGCGAACGAATTTGATCCCTCGCTCTTCAATGGTGCGAAGAACGAAGTCCCGTTGCTTGTCCATCCAGACCCCTCCTGTTTCGACCCTCAGGCTACTGCCTCCGACCGGGGCCCGCGGGGCGCCCGAGGCGCGCCGTAGACTGGCGCCCATGTCAGCGCAGCCCGTGAAACGCGTTCGAACCCGCCACTTCCAGAACGCGAAGGACTCCGGTGTCCGCATCACCGGGCTGACCAGCTACGACCAGCTGACGGCGAAGATCTTCGACGACGCCGGGATCGACTTCCTCCTCGTGGGCGACTCCGCCGGCAACACGGTGCTCGGCTACGACACCACTCTGCCCGTCACCGTCGATGAGCTCATCCCGCTGGCGCGTGCCGTCGCCGGAGCCGTCGAGCGCGCCTTCGTCGTCGCCGACATGCCCTTCGGCTCCTACGAGTCGGGTGCCGACGACGCGCTGCACACGGCGTTCCGCTTCATGAAGGAGACGCACGCGCACGCGGTGAAGCTCGAGGGCGGAGTCCGCTCCGCCGAGCAGATCCGGCGCATCGTCGAGGCGGGCATCCCCGTGATGGCGCACATCGGCTTCACGCCGCAGAGCGAGCACGGGCTCGGCGGCCACATGGTGCAGGGGCGCGGGGAGGGCATCGAGCAGCTGCTCGCCGACGCGCGCGCCGTCCAGGAGGCCGGTGCGTTCGCCGTCGTCCTCGAGATGGTGCCCGCCGACGCGGCACGTCAGGTGACGGAGGAGCTGCGCATCCCCACGATCGGAGTCGGAGCGGGACCGCACGTCGACGGACAGCTGCTCGTGTGGACGGATTTCGCCGGATTCACCACCGGCCGCATCCCCCGCTTCGTGAAGCAGTACGCGGATCTGCGCGGCGTGCTCACCGGAGCGGTCACCGCGTACCGGGACGACGTGGAGTCCGGCGCCTACCCCGGCGCCGAGCACAGCTACGAGTAGCCGCGGTCAGCGGTCCTCGGCGGCGTCCTCCTCGGCCCACTTGCGGCTGTTCTCGTGCAGCCGCTCGAGGGCGTGCTCCGCCTCCTCGCGAGAGGAGAAGGGCCCCACCCGGTCGACGGAGGGGGACACGAATCCCTGCTCCACCGTGCCGGCCTTGAGGTTGTACCACCAGGAGTTCGCGTCGCCGTCAGCCATGCCGCGATCCTACGCCGCAGCCCGCGTCGGTCCGCACCCCCGCCCTTCGCTAGCATGGCCGCTATGACTGCTGCGGCGACCGCTATCGGGATCGACATCGGGGGAACGGGCATCAAGGGGGCCTCGGTGGACCTGGCCGCGGGCACCCTGCTCAGCGACCGGATGAAGCTCGCCACTCCCCCGGGAGGCACGCCGAAGGACATCGTCGCCACCGTTCAGCAGATCCTCGAGAAGATCCCGGACCTGCCCTCGGACACCCCGGTCGGCATCTGCTTCCCCGCCGTCGTCGTCCACGGACGGACGATGTCTGCGGCGAACGTGTCGGACGAGTGGATCGGCCTCGAGGCCGAGAAGCTGTTCGAGGACGCGATCGGCCGGAACATCTTCTTCGTCAACGACGCCGACGCGGCGGGCTACGCCGAGTCGCGCTTCGGAGCGGCGAAGGACAAGGAGGGCCTGGTCATCATGACCACCCTCGGCACCGGCATCGGGACGGCGCAGATCCACGACGGGATCCTCATCCCCAACGCCGAGCTCGGCCACCTCGAGATCCACGGCGGCGACTACGAGAAGAAGGCCTCGTTCGCCGCCAAGGAGCGCGACGACCTCGACTACAAGCACTGGGCGAAGCGCCTGCAGCGCTACTACTCCCACCTCGAGGCGTTGCTCTGGCCCGATCTCTTCATCGTCGGCGGCGGCATCTCCAAGCACCACGACGAGTTCCTCCCGCTGCTCGACCTGCGCACCCCGATCATCCCGGCGGCGCTCCGCAACAACGCCGGCATCCTCGGCGCGGCCGCGCTCGCAGGGCGGGGCTGAGTCTTTTTCCTCGGCGGTCCCCGCCCGCCGAGGCGCGGTCGGCCTCGGGAGGTGACGCGTTCCGGGGAGCGGGGTGCGGACGGCTACGGCGAAACGCTGGCACGCGTTTCGCCGGTTCGCCTGGTGCGTGGCGCCATGGCGGACGGACGTGATCGGACTTTCAGGGTCCAGCGGTCGCGGTGAGCCAGGACGGGGGCGGGGGCACCTGGTCCTCGGCGGCGATCCGCAGCGGCGTCTCAGGACCGTCCTCCGGGATCGGCGCCTGCCGGACGTCGTGCTGCACCGCTTCGTCCGCAGGAGGCAGCGCGAGAGATGGACCGCGCCAGTCCTGTCGAGTGGCGGCGCAAGGATGTATCGAGACCCGGGAACCGCCACGGCAGGCCGTCGCGCTGCCTGCGGGCGGGAGCGCGAGCTCGGCGACCGGCGGAGACGCGAGATGCCCCGCCGGGGCGGGGCATCTCGTGGCGAAGGGGTCGGCTGATACGCCGGGTTCTGTTCACGCCGCGCCTCTCGGCGGGCGCTGGACGGCCATCTCTCTCGGAGCCACGTCGCCGTGACCCTCCAGCGGTCTACCCGAGGACCCGACGAGCAGCCGCATCGTCCTCTGTCTGACCTTGCTCCGGGCGAGGTTTACCGAGCGGACCGGATCACTCCGGCCCCTGGTGGTCTCTTACACCACCGTTTCACCCTTACCGCCGGCCGGAGCCGACGGCGGTCTGTTCTCTGTGGCACTGTCTCGCGGGTCGCCCCGGGTGGGTGTTGCCCACCGCCCTGCTCTGCGGAGCCCGGACGTTCCTCGGCACCACGGCTCTCGCCGCGGTGACGCGACCGTCTTGCCGGCCCGTTCGCCCGTCCAGTGTACGGCTCAGGCGAGGGTGGACTCCTCGCCGCGCACCAGGATGCAGCCGCTGTCGGGGCAGAGGACGACCTCGTCGGGAGCGGAGGCGCGGATCCAGGAGAGGTCCGACTCGGTGAGGGCCACGCCGCTCCCCTCCGACACCTTCCCGCGGAGGAGGGCCGCGCCGACTCCGTAGCGGGCGCGCTGCTTCTCGTACAGCTCGACCAGGTCCTCCGGAAGGGTCGTCACCAGGTCCGCCCGGTCCCGGGCGAGCGCCTCCTGCTTGTCGCGGAGCTTCTCGGCCTGCGCGTCGCGCTCCTCGGCGAGGGTCCCGAGCGCGGCGACGACCTCGTCGCGCTCGGCCTGAGCCGCGGCGACCTCGGACTCGATGCCCTCGATCCGCTCCATCAGGGTCAGCTCGATGTCCTCGAGGTCTCCCCGCCGCTTCACGAGGGAGGTGATCTCGCTCTCGAGCGCGGCGATGTCCTTGGCCGCGGATGCGGTCTGCAGGCGATCGCGATCGCGGGTGAGCCGCTTCTCGACCACGCCGACGTCGGACTCGATGCGTCCGAGCTCGGTGCGCACGTCCTCGAGGCGCCCGGTCCGCTCGGCGAGGGAGCGGCGGGTCTCGTTGTCGCGGGCCTGCATCGCCTGGATCCGCGCGATCTGCGGGAGCGTCGCGAGAGCGTGGCGCAGCTGCGCGCCCCTCGTGTCCAGACTCGCCAGAGTCAGGAGTTCGCGCTGGTGTGCGGGGCTGGCTTTCACGTGGCGGTCCTCGTTCCCGGCGCGCAGTACGGGCGCGCCGCGTCCATTCTCCCGTGCCCGCGGCGGGTCAGTGCACGATCGCGAAATCCCACGGGTCGGTGCGGGTCTCGCTCACCTCGACGGTGACCGTGGGCAGGGCCTCCCGCAGCGCGGTCGCGGCGACGTCGAGCCACAGCCACTCGCTCGCCCAGTGCGAGACGTCGATGAGGGCGGGGCCGGTGCCGTGCAGGGCCTTCTCGCGCGCCTCGGACGCCGGGTGGTGCCGGAGGTCGGCGGTGATGAAGACGTCGCTCGTGCGGACGGCGGGGGCGTCCAGGAGCGAGTCCCCCGCTCCCCCGCAGAGCGACACGCGGCGCACGGGCGTCTCGTAGGCGCCCGCGGCCCGGACTCCCCCTGCGGTGGCCGGCAGGAGCTCGGCCACGGCTCCGGCCAGGCGTCCGAGCGTCACCTCCTCGGGCAGGTCGCCCACTCGGCCGAGCCCGACCGACGGGTCGGCGCCCGGGACGAGCGGAGTCGCGCCGGTCAGGCCGAGGCGGGTGGCGATCACGTCCGAGACCCCGTCCGCGACGATGTCGGCGTTCGTGTGGGCCGAGATCAGTGCGCAGCCGCCCCGGATGAGGTCCGCGAGCAGGCGGCCCTTGTAGCCGTCCTCGGCGATCGAGGTGACGCCGCGCAGCAGCAGCGGGTGGTGCGCGACCAGGAGCTGGTATCCGCCGTCGACGGCCTCCGCGACGGTGTCGGAGACCACGTCGACCGTGAGCAGGATCCGCTCCACCGCGGCGTCGGGGTCGCCGGTGACCAGGCCGGGCGCGTCCCAGCTCTCGGCGGCCGCCTCCGGCCAGAGACGGTCGATGACGGCGTGGACGTCGCGCAGTGAGGGCATGCGTCCAGGGTAGGGCCGCTCAGCGCGGGTGGTCGGTCCCCACGGCGCGGATCTCGGCGTCGGCCGCCGCGTCGAGGTCGGCTCGCAGGTGGTCGTCCGACTCCGGCAGGCGGACGGTGATGCCGCTGTACTGCTCGATCTCGATCAGGCCCGCGACTCCGGAGGCAGCGAGCACGTGGCCGCCGATCCCGCCGGTGGTGTCGACGACGTGCGTGTGCAGGCCGGCGATGCTGATCCCCTGGAACGGCTGCGGGCCGACGAAGCCCAGCAGCGTGCCCTCGACGCCGGTCCGCCGGACCTCGTGCTGGTCGCGCATCGCGTCCGCCAGGCGGCGGTAGGGCTTCGCCCGCGCGATCGGCCGGCGCAGGATCGGGGTCTCCGCCCGCGCGCGCAGGCGGACGCCGACGAAGACGTCCGGACCGGGCACGAGCGAGCGCACCGCGGCCGGTCCGCCGAGCGGCGCGATCGGGAGCCGTCGCGGCGCACGGTCGGTGGTCCGTGCTTGCCTGGGGACCATGAACGAGTACCTGCCCTGGGCCGTCGCGGCCGCCCTGCTCCTGGCCCTCCTCATCACGGTCGTCGTCGGCCGCCGACGGCGCACTGCGGCGGGAGCGGCGGCGGAGCAGGCCGCGAAGGAGGCCTCGGAGGAGCACCAGCGCACGATCGCCGAGCGCGACCGGAGCCACGAGGCGGCGCTGAAGACATTGACGGGCGCGCGCGACGCCGAGCGCGACCTCAGTCGGACCGAGCTCGAGACGGCGCAGGAGGAGGCCGAGCAGACCCGTGACGCCCTCGCGCGGACCTGGAGGAGCGAGGCCGTCTCGCACACCCTGATCCGGGAGGCGTGCGCCTCGGCGGGGCTGTCCGGCGTCCTCGCCACGAACGTCGTCTTCGTACCGGTCGACGCGCGCACGACGCGCCGCTTCCTCGCGCAGATCGACCATCTGCTGCTCACCCGGCACGGCGCGCTCATCATCGAGGCCAAGTACTGGCAGGGGGTCGTCTTCGACGGCGTGCGACCCGGTACCGTCCACCCGTCCTACGGCGTTCTCCTCGACGAGGACGCCCTGCCCGAGGCCTTCGCGGTTCAGATCGCACCGGGGACGGCGTCGCGGTGGACGGTGCGCACCCATGTCGAGCAGCACGTCCCCGCCCGGCAGGTCCGGATCCAGGCCGCGAGGTTCAAGGAGCACCTGGCCCTGCACGGACTGCCGGCGCCGTGGTTCGAGACGGCCGTGCTCTACAGCCACCCCGACGTGAGGACGTACGCGCCGGGATGGCAGGGCTCGGGATCGGCACGGACGAGGATCGTGACGGGAGTCGACGAGCTGACGGACGCTCTGGCCGATCTCGCCCGGCGCCCGGGCACCACGATCGGGGAGGACGCCTGGGGCGAGCTCTCCGGATTCCTCGCCGGATGCGGCGGCCATGTGGAGCCGGTCGGGCCGACGCGTGCGTGACCAGCAGGGGGACCCGGCGGCCGGACGGGCACGGTCATGACTGGCCTGACCGGCCTGAGCCGGACAGGACGGCGCCGGACAGGACGACGCCAGACCCTGTAGCGCCGTGAACGACGAAGGTCCGCACTCCCGGAGGAGTGCGGACCTGTTCGGTGGATCCGAGGGGATTCGAACCCCTGACCCCCTGCATGCCATGCAGGTGCGCTACCAGCTGCGCCACGGACCCATATCTTGTTCTGTCTTGCTTCGTACTGTCTTTCGCTGTCTCCGCCCGGCGGAAGCAACTCGAATAAACTACAACACGATCCGCGTGAAGTGAAATCGAGCGCTGTCGCCGGGCGTGTTCGTCAGTTCGAGGACGTCGACGAGTCGACGGCGACGGGCTGCTCGAGGGTGAACGGCACCGTCGGGCAGTCCTTCCAGAGACGCTCGAGCGAGTAGTACATGCGGTCCTCCTCGTGGAAGACGTGCACGACGAGGTCGCCGAAGTCGAGGAGGATCCAGCGGCCCTCCGCACGGCCCTCGCGGCGCAGCAGCTTGGCGCCGGAGTCGTTCAGGCGGTCCTCCACCTCGTTCGCGATCGCGACCACGTTGCGCTCGGAGCGGCCGGTGGCGAGGAGGAAGATGTCGACCAGCGGCAGCGGCCCCGAGACGTCGAGGGCGACGAGGTCCTCACCGCCCTTGGAGTCGGCGGCGGTGGCCGCGAGCTGGAGCAGGGCGCGGGCGGAATCGGTCGCAGTCATGAAGCCTTCAGTGTCGGTGGTGGAGATCAGAAGATGTTGAGCACGAAGCCGCCGATGAACAGCGCGATCGCGCCGACCAGCAGGACGGCCGCGGTGATCGCGAGGACCACCGGGACGCTCACGCCGGCGCGCTTCTGCGGCGCGATCATCGAAGTGCCGGCGGCGTGGGTGGAGACGGCGCTGGACGCCCGGACCGGCTCGGACTCGCCGACGGGCTGCTCGCGGTCGATGCGGTCGACGTAGCGGTCCACATCGGGCGAGTCGTAGAGGTTCGGGTGCTGGCCCGTGGAGCCGAGGCTGCGCGGGAGGTCGAACGAGCCGGTGACGAGGATCTCCCCCGTGTCCGTGCCGACGGTCGCGCCGGGACCCGTGGTCGGCAGGATCAGCGCGTTGGTGGTGGTGACGGCACCGGTGGCGGCGACTCCGCTCGCGATGAGGGAGTCGAACGAGGCGTCCACCTCCTCCTTCGACTTGCTGTCGAGCTCCTCGGTGATGGCGAGGTGCTCGATCGGCGGCTCGAAGCTCCCGGTGATCTCGGTGGCCTTCTCGTCGGCGATGTCGAGGGATCCGCCCACCGACGCGAAGAGCGCGGTGTTCAGGTGCGGCTGCTCGGGTTGCTCGCCGGCCGTCGGCTGTTCGTCGTCCGCGTCCCGCTCGTCGGAGGCGTCCGCGGACGGCGTCTCGTCGTCGGAGGAGGAGCTCTCGATCTCGGCCTCGTGCACCTCGGCCGCGTCGGCCTCGTCGGCGTCCGCGGTCGCATCGGTGGCGGACTCGTCCGCCTCCTCCTCGGACGCCTCGGGGGCGTCCTCGGTGACGACGTCCTCGTCGCCCTCCGGCTCCTGCTCCGCTGCACCCTCGGGCACCGGCTCCGCATCATTGGACTCGTCGGCCGCCTCGATCACGGGGACCGCCCCGGTCGGCGGGAGCGCCGAGGCGCGCTCGAGGGCGCCCTCGACGTCGTCGGAGCGCTCGTCGTCGGACCGCTCCTCGTCGGCGGGCGGCTCCGCCTCCGGTGCGGCGGCGACCTTCTCCGCCTGCTGCTGCGCCAGCAGTGCGCGCAGCTCCCGACGGGTCAGCTGGCGGCCCGTGGCGTTCTCGGTGGCGACGATCTCCATCGAGGAGGTGCGCAGGTCGGGCTCGCTCGCGGGGCTCGGCTCGACGGGGGTGATCCGCAGGGCCTGGGTGGGGGTCAGCACCGGCATGTCGCCGGCGGTGGTGGCGGTCGCGGTGGCAGCTCGGCGGGACGTCGTCGGAACGGCGGCGGTCGTGGCCGCACCGGCCTCGCGCCTCTCGCGCTCGCGGATCTCGCGCCGGGTGAGCGGCTTCTCCTCGGGCTGAACTGTCATGACGTGCTCCGATACAGGTGGTGCTTCGAGATGTACTGGACGACACCGTCGGGAACCAGGTACCAGACCGGATGACCCCGGTTGACGCGGCTCCGACAGTCGGTCGAGGAGATCGCCAGTGCCGGAATCTCCAACAAGGATACGTCCTGGGCCGGCAATCCCGAAACGTTGAGGACGTGCCCCGGCCGGCTGACGGCGACGAAGTGGGCCAGCTCCCACAGCTCGTCGTAGTCCTTCCAGCTCAGGATCTGAGCGACCGCGTCCGCGCCGGTGATGAAGAACAGCTCGGCGTCGGGGTGCGCGGCGTGGATGTCCCGCAGGGTGTCGATCGTGTAGGTCGTGCCGATCCGGTCCACGTCGACGCGACTGACGGTGAAGCGCGGGTTCGACGCCGTCGCGATCACCGTCATCAGGTACCGGTGCTCGGCGGAGGTCACCGTCTTCTTGTGCCACGGCTGGCCGGTGGGCACGAAGACGACCTCGTCCAGGTCGAACGACTGGGCCACCTCGGAGGCGGCGACCAGGTGACCGTGGTGGATCGGGTCGAAGGTGCCGCCCATCACGCCGACGCGCGGACGCCGCGGGCCTCCGCTCGCGGCGGACGTCACGATCGCTGGGCTCCCCGCCTAGTGTCCGTGACCGTGCTGGTCGTGGGAGCCGGCGCCGGTCTTGTGCGAGTGGCGGTTCGCCACGTCGCGGTAGCTCCAGGTGACGAAGCCGAGGGCCGTGAAGGCGACGGCGGCGATCAGGCCGAAGACGATCGGGGGGAACGGCAGCTCCGTGTGGGCCGCTGCTTCGGCGAGGACGGTCGTCGCGAGGGACATGCAGTGCTCCTTGGAGGTCGTGGTCGCCCCGGCGGGGCTCCGACGAGTCTACCCGGACGCCGCTCGACGGTGGATCGCCGGTCCGGGCGCTAGGCGCGGACCTGTCCTGCGCCGCGCAGCAGCCATTTCGTGCTGGTCAGCTCGGGGAGACCCATGGGGCCCCGAGCGTGCAGCTTCTGCGTCGAGATGCCGACCTCGGCGCCGAACCCGAACTCCCCGCCGTCGGTGAAGCGGGTGGAGGCGTTGACCATCACGACCGCGGAGTCGACCTCGGCGAGGAAGCGCTCGGCGCTCCGGAGGTCGTTCGTCACGATCGACTCGGTGTGGTGGGTGGAGTACCGGTCGATGTGGGCCATCGCGGCGTCGAGGTCATCGACGATCGCGACGGCGACGTCGAGCGAGTAGTACTCCGCGGACCAGTCCTCATCGGTGGCGGGCACCGCGTCGGGCCAGAGCGCCGCGACGCGCTCGTCGCCGTGCACGGTCACTCCCGCTTCCGCGAGCCGGCCGAGGACGGGCGGAAGGAGGCGCTCGGCGGCGTCGCGGTGGACGAGGAGGGTCTCGAGGGCGTTGCAGGTGCTCGGACGCTGCACCTTGGCGTTGTGGACGATGTCCACGGCCCACTGCTCGTCGGCACTGGCGTCGAGGAAGACGTGGACGACTCCGGCGCCCGTCTCGATCACGGGGACCGTCGACTCCGTCACGACCGACTCGATGAGGCCCGCGCTCCCCCGCGGCACCAGGACGTCGACGTAGCCGCGCGCTCGCATGAGGGCCTTCGCGCCCTCGCGGCCGTGGTCGTCGACCGTCTGCACCAGCTCGGCGGGCAGGCCGACGGAGGCGACGGCCTCCTGCAGCAGCTCCACCAGGACGCGGTTCGTGTTCTCCGCGGCTGTGCCTCCGCGCAGGATCACGGCGTTCCCGCTCTTGAGGGCGAGCGCTGCGATGTCGATGGTGACGTTCGGGCGCGCCTCGTAGATCGCTCCGACCACGCCGAACGGGACCCGCACCTGGGTGAGGGAGGCGCCGTTGGGCAGGTTCGATCCCCGCACCGTCTGCCCGACCGGATCGGTGAGCCCGACGACCGCGACGACGGCGTCGGCGAGGGACCCCAGGCGCGCCGCATCGAGGCGGAGGCGGTCCTGCAGGCCCGCGCTCATCCCGCTCTCGCGACCCCGCTGAAGGTCGAGCTCGTTCGCCGGGACGACGCGCTCGGCGCTCGAGCGCACCGCGTCGGCGATGGCGAGCAGAGCCCGGTTCTTGAGGTCGGTGGTCGCACTGCGGAGGGAGCGCGACGCGGCACGGGAGGCGGCGAACCGCTCGGTCAGCGCACTGCTGTCGGGGGTCGTCTGCGGCATCCGGCCAGTGTAGAGGCAGACGACCCCGGCGGCGGGAGTCAGCTCTCCTCGCCGGCCTCCGTGCCGTCGCCCTCGTCGGCGACGCGCCAGACGCCGCCCTGGCGCTCGCGCTCGAGCTCCGCGCGGGCCTCGGCCTTGGCGTCCATCCGCTCGAAGTAGTCCTCGCGACGCTCGTTGCGGGTCTTGCGCCGGTTGTCCTCGAGGCGGAGGTCCGTTCCGCGGGGCGCGGTGATGAGCTCGGCCGTCGAGGTGAGGGTCGGCTCCCAGTCGAAGACGACGCCGTCGCCGGGGCCGATGACGACGGTGGAGCCGGCGACCGCTCCAGCCGAGAACAGGCCGTTCTCGACTCCGAGCTTGGCCAGGCGGTCGGCGAGGAAGCCGACGGCCTCGTCGTTCGTGAAGTCGGTCTGCGCGACCCAGCGCACGGGCTTGGTGCCCAGGACCCGGTACACGTTGCCGTACGAGCCGCCCTCGACCCGGATCTCGAATTCCTTCTCGTCCACGGCGCGGGGGCGGATGGTGATGCGCTCCACCCGCGGCACAGCGGCGAGCTCGAGGCGGTGCTTCTCGACGATCTCGGCGAGGGCGAACGTCAGCTGGCGGAGTCCCGAGTGGCTGACCGTCGAGATCTCGAAGACGCGGTAGCCGCGGCCCTCGAGGTCGGCCCGGACGAAGTCGGCCAGCTCCTGGGCCTCGGGCACGTCGACCTTGTTGAGCGCGATCAGCTGCGGGCGCTCGATCAGCGGCACCTGTCCGTCGCCGACGGGGTACGCCGCCAGCTCCCCGAGGATGATGTCGAGGTCGGTCAGCGGGTCGCGGCCGGGCTCGAGCGTGGCGCAGTCGAGCACGTGGACGAGCGCGGTGCAGCGCTCGACGTGGCGGAGGAACTCCAGGCCCAGGCCCTTGCCCTCGCTCGCGCCCTCGATGAGACCGGGCACGTCGGCGACGGTGAAGCGCGACTCCCCCGCCTGCACGACGCCGAGGTTGGGCGCGAGGGTCGTGAACGGGTAGTCCGCGATCTTCGGCTTGGCCGCCGAGATCGCCGCGACGAGGCTCGACTTGCCCGCCGAGGGGAATCCGACGAGCGCGACGTCCGCGACGGTCTTCAGCTCGAGGACGACGTCGCCCTCCCAGCCCGGCGTGCCGAGCAGCGCGAAGCCGGGCGCCTTGCGCTTCGTGGTGGCGATCTCGGCGGCCAAGCCG
>NZ_PSUC01000104.1:0-12792 GCF_002931635.1 Rathayibacter sp. AY2B7
GCCGACGAGCAGCCAGACGCCGGTGGAGGCGTGCCAGGAGAACAGGCGCTTGTAGCCGGTGGTCCTCGGCGCGGGGCGCAGCAGGTCCCTCTTCACGCGGGCTCGGCGGAGGCGGATGATCCAGAGGCCCAGGCCGGCGAGGGCGACGACCCCCAGCCAGGAGGCGGCGAGCTCGCTGTAGGAGCGGCCCACGTCCCCGAGGTGCAGCGTCCGGTGCAGGTCGCTGATCCAGGTCCGCAACGGCAGGGCGCCGCTGGTGCCGTAGGCGGTGAGGTCGCCGCGGACGTCGGCGGTGGCCGGGTCGATGAAGACCGCGCGGGTCTCGCTGGTGCCGAGCGACGGGTCCGCGTACATCACCCGGGTGGTGTCGCCGGGGTTCGGGGCGGGGCGGACGGCGACGATGCTCTGCCCGCCTCCGGTGTACGCGTCGGCGGCGTCGATCTGGTCGGCCAGGGGCAGGTAGGCGTCCGCTTCGGGGGCGTGCAGCTCCTGCGCGTAGACGACCTGCTCGAGTTGCGGGGTGAGTGCGTAGAGCGCTCCGCTGGTCGCGGCGACGAGGATGAACGGCCCGACGAACAGGGCGGCGGAGAAGTGCAGGCGGAGCAGCAGCTGTCCGAGCCAGCCTCCGCTGCTTCTGCGCGGCGGGGGCGGGGTGTCGGCGGAGTCGCGGGGTCTCGTGGCGGTGGTGGTCATGCTTCTGGTCCTTCGGTGCTGTGGCGGGTGCCGGTGAGGGTCAGAGGAGGGTGTCGCCGATGTAGCCGCCCTCGACGCAGCCCGGCGGGATCGCGAAGACGGCGGAGCCGATCGGCGTCGTCCACTCGTTGAGCAGGTCCAGCTCGTCCAGGCGCTTCTGGATCGGGACGAACTGCGCGGTGACGTCGGCCTGGTACGCCGCGAAGATCAGCCCGGAGTTCGAGATGTCCTCGCCCGTCGGGGTGTCGTCGTAGTTGTAGGCCCGGCGGTGGAAGCGCTCGGCGGCGTTCTCCGAGCGGGCGCGCCTCATGTGCGAGAACTCGGGGATCACCGGGAAGCCGATGGTCGTCGTCGCCTCGAAGTCGGGCTCGTCGGCCTCCGCCGTCCCGGTGAGGGGCGCGCCGTTCGCGAGGGTCCGCCCGACGGACTGCTCCCGGCCGCTGCGGTCCAGGCGGTCCCACTTGTCGAGGTCCATCCGGATCCGGCGCAGCACCAGCCCGGTGCCGCCGGCGAGCCAGCCGTCGCGGACCCAGACCAGCTCGTCGAAGTCGACGTCCTCGGGGCGCGGATTGACGGTCCCGTCGACCTGGCCGAACAGGTTCCGCATCGTGGTGCCGGCCTTCTCGGAGCCGTGCGCCCGGCGGAACCCGGTCTGGGTCCAGCGGACGGTCGCGAAGGTGCGGGTGTTCTTCAGCAGCATCCGCAGCGCGTGCGCGATCGTGAAGGCGTCGTCGGCGTGGAACTGCAGCAGCAGGTCCCCGTCGTTCCACTGCTCCTCGAGCCGGTCGATCCCGAACGCGGGCAGCGGTGCCAGCCAGGCCGGCTTCGCCGCGTCACCGGCCGCGAGGGACACGAGCCTCGGCCCGAACCCGAAGGTCACGGTGAGGCGGGCGGGGACCACGCCGAGCTCGGGCTCGGAGTCGGCCAGGGCCGGCTGCCCCTGGGTGAGGCGCGCGGCGTCGTCGGACAGGATGCGCAGCATCCGCCGCAGCCCGTCCCGGTCGGTGCTCTCCCGCAGATCGAGGGCGACGAAGGTCGCGTGCGCCTGCGGTGTCGCGGCGATCCCCGCCTGGTGCGCACCGTGGAAGGGGATCGTCTCGTCGCCGTTCAGCGCCGCGGCCGCTGCCGGCGCAGCGCCGCCGCGGCCGAGCAGCTGGTCCGCTCCGATCGCACCGGCCGCGCCGATGCCGGCGACTGCTCCGCCGAGGAGGAGCCGTCGCCGGCTGACGGCGCTGCGCGGGCGCTCGTCGGCGCTGTGGCCGGTCTCGCGGTCCTCGCTCATCAGCCCTCTCCGCCCATGTCCATGTCCATGTCGCCGCCCTCGTAGTTCTCGTTCGCGCCGGCGTAGTCGCGCGCCGGGACGGTGAACTCCGTCGTGGAGTCGTCCGAGAAGGTGAGGGTGACGGTGACCTCGTCCCCGGCGACGATCGGCGCGGCGAGGTCCATCAGCATGATGTGGTTCCCGCCGGGGGCGAGCTCGAGGCTGCCGCCGGCGGGGATCGTGAAGCCGCTCTCCTTCGCGCGCATCACCATCTCGCCCGACTCGTTCGCCACGGTCTCGTGCAGCTCGAGCTCGGAGGACGCGGCGGAGGTGGCGGACACGACGGTGACGTCCTCGGTGCCGGAGTTCTCCAGCTCACCGAACGCGGCGGACATGCCGGAGTCGGCGGCCTTCACCCAGCCGTCGGTGATGCTGACCTCGGTCGCCGCGGGCGCGACCTCGGCGGAGGTGCCGCCGGAGGCTCCGGCACTGCAGCCGGTCAGGGCGAGCAGGGCTGCGGCCGAGAGGGCGGAGAGGGTGGTGACGTGTCGAGTGCGCATGGTGTGGCGCCTTCCTGTGTGGTGGTGCGGTGGGTGGAGGACGTCGGCGGTCACGACGACGTCCGGTCTTCGGTGGTGGTCGAGGGCCGCCCGCGGCGGCGGGTGATCAGGAGGAAGGCCGCGACGGCGAGGACCGCGCCGGTCAGACCGATGAGGACCGGTCGGAGGACGTCCGGCGGCGCCTGCGAGGAGGCGGCTGCGACGACGGTCGGCTCGACGGTCGGGGTGGATTCCGCGGCGGCCGCGGCCTGCGCCGAGGCGCCGTCGCCGACCGTGAAGGGGACGACGCCCGCGATCGGGTGGCCGTCGGCGGAGACCACCCGCCACTTGAGGTCGTAGGAGCCGCCGGGAAGCGCCGCCTCGAGCGGAGCGGTGACCGTCGAGTCGGTCAGCTCGACCGGGCCGGACACGTGGTCGATGCCGTCCATGTCGGTGACGAGGACCAGCGCGCCGATCGTGAGGACGTCCTCGGAGTACGTCAGCGTCACCTCCGCGGGCGAATTCGTGAAGTGCTCACCGGAGCCGGGAGTGCTGCTGATCAGCTGGTCGTGCGCCTGGACGGGCCCGGCCGTCCCGATCAGGACGCCCGCCAGGGCGAGGGCTGCCAGCGCGGCGGGAAGCCGTCGCAGGGGTCGAGAGGTCATCGGTCGGTCTCCTTCGTGGTGGTCGGACGGGGAGTGCTCCGGCTGTCGAGCCGGTTCAGGCGGTCGTTGTAGGCGGTGAGCTCGGCCTCGCCGTCGCGGTCGGCGCGCCGGTCGTAGCGCTTCGCGGTCCGCTCCTCCGAGCGCACCCACTGCGCGACCACGACGAGGGCGATCAGCACCATCGGGATCTCGCCCGCCGACCAGGCGATCCCTCCGCCGACGCCCTGGTCGGCGAGCAGCGCCTCCGTGTCGGTGTACCCGAGCGCGGTCCACCAGGACGCGGCCAGCACGGTGGTCTGCGACATGATCGCCAGGCCGAAGAAGGCGTGGAACGCCAGCGTCGCGAGCATCACCAGCAGCCTCAGCACGTGGCCGGGCCGGTTCGGGCCGGGGTCGACGCCGATCAGGACCCAGAAGAAGAGGTAGCCGGTGGCGAGGAAGTGCAGGGTCATCAGGACGTGGCCCTGGTGGCTGAACATCGCCCACTCGAACCAGCCGGTGTAGTAGAAGACGACCAGGCTGCCGGCGAAGAGAACGGCGGCGACGGGCGCCCGCGACAGCACGGCGAGGTAGCGGGAGTGCACGACGGCGAGGATCCACTCGCGCAGCCCGCGCCCGCCGTCGCGGCGCACCGGCAGCACCCGCAGAGCGAGCAGCACCGGTCCGCCGAGCACGAGCAGCGGCGGCACGACCATCATCAGCAGCATGTGCTGGATCATGTGGGTGCTGAAGTGCACCTGCCCGTACACGGCCGGGCCGCCGCTGGTCGTGTAGGCGAGGGCCGCGCAGCCGGCCACCCAGGCGACGGTGCGCCCGAGCGGCCAGGCGTCGCCGCGGCGCCGCAGCCTCAGGACCGCCGACACGTAGAGGGCGGCGCCGACGACCGCGATCCCGAACCAGACGGCGTCGAGGTGCCACTGGTCGAGCATCCGCTCGGGTGTGACCTCGGGCGGGTAGCGGAAGCCGAGCAGACTGCGCCGCACGTCTCCGCTGATCGGGTCCTGCGAGACCGGCGGCGCGCTGTTCGAGAGCGCCACCGAGACGCCGATGGCCAGCGCCATCACCACCACCTCGCCGACCGCGACCGCGACGAACGCGCGGCGGTCGGCCGGGTCGGCGCGCAGCCGCGGGATCAGCCGCAGCCGGTGCCCGAGGCCCGCGCCGCCGAGGGCGAGCAGCGCGACGGCCTTGACGATCAGCAGCTGCCCGTAGGGCGCGCCCAGGTCGCCGAGGTCCTCGATCCGGAGCGACGCGTTCACCAGACCCGAGAAGGCGACCGCCCCGAACGCCCAGCCGGCCAGCACCGAGTAGCGCGCGACGACCACGCCGAGCTGGGCGCCGACGGTCCGCCGCAGGAGGATCACCGCGGCGAGCCCGCCGGCCCAGGCCGTCACTCCGATCAGGTGCACGGCCAGGCTGTTCACCGCGTTCGCGTGCTCGTCGGCGCCGGCGGCGTGCCCGGAGAGCGAGAGGGGGAGCAGCGCCAGCACCGCGATCCCGGTCGCCGCCGCCACCCAGGCCAGCCGCTGCGAGAACAGGGTGAGGAGGAGGATGGCCGTCGCGCACACCGTCGAGGCCACGAGCGTCTGCCCCAGCTCGATCTGCGTGGCGTAGAAGACGAGCTGCGTCCGGAAGCCCGGCGCGTCCAGCGGCTGCCCGATGGTGTTCGCCGCCGTGAACACGAGGACAGCGATCGCGGACGCCACCCAGACCGCGGCCGACCAGGTCGCCCAGCGCAGGGCGCGGTTCTGCGAGTACGAGACGACGCCCGGCGCGATGCGCTGCCCGGGCAGCAGGAAGGTGGCCGCGGTGAGCAGGCCGATGGTCAGCGACGCGGCGGAGTCGTGCAGGACCCGCGCGATCGGCAGGCCCCGCGTCACCAGGTCGCCGGGGTCGATCAGCCGCGTCGCCACCGAGAACGCCCCGGTGTACGACAGGCCCAGCAGGGCGACAGCGACCGCCGCCGGTATCGCGAGCAGGAGGGACGCCTCCGCCCCGCGGAGAGGAGCGGCGAGCGGCCGCGGAGGCGGGAGGAGGTCGTCGTCGACCGGTGTCGATGCTTGTGCCACAGGCGTGGCTCCCTTCACGGGCGTCCCCGAGGGGACGCTCCACTGACCCCTCCGCCGGCGCGCAGGAGCGCCGGGCCAGGACGATCCGTCCGGGAGGAGTCGCCGAGACGCCGACCGGCCGGCGTCCCTCGGAGACCCCTGCGGGGGAGGAGACGGGTCGGTCAGACGCCGCGGGGACCTCCGGGGAGGTCCTCGCCGCGGCTCGCGTCGATGATCAGGAGGCGGGCTGCAGAGGGGGGCCGCGCCGCAGCGCCGCCTGGGGGAAGACGCCCGAGGCGAGGGGGAGCACGTCGCGCAGCTCGAAGGAGGAGCGTCGCGCGGGTCGAGGAGCGGCCACCGGAGTCGGCAGGACCCGCACCAGGCGGGTGACGAGGTGGCTCGTCGTCGCGGCGACCCGGACGAGGAGGGACTCGCCGCGGTGGAGCGCCGCGGTCGTCGCGACGGCGGCGACGAGGTGCGCCGCCCACATCGAGGAGCCGGTCATCCCGCTGTGCGTCATCGCCGCGCTGACGTCGATCACGGCACCGTGGTGCGCGTGCAGGGTCGGCGCATCGACCGGCTCCGCGAAGGTCCCGATCGTGAAGAGCGTGTGGAACAGGAACTGGCTGACTCCCACCGAGACCGCCAGGCGGACCAGGGAGAGCCTGCGCCCGGCGAGCGCCACGCACACCAGGACCGACAGGACGAGCGGCATCGCGACACCGAGCGGACCCGGGATCTGGCCGCCGCCGGCCACGTGCGAGAACAGCGCGACGAGCGTCGCCACCGTCGCCGCGACGACACCCCGGAGGGTGCGCAGCGGGCGCGACGACGACATCTCCCCAGTGTCGCAGACGCCTCCTTCCCGCGGAGGACCGCTCTCGGGCGAGAGGGGCGGCCGGCCGACGGTTCCTCTCAGCGGGCGGGGGAGGCTCCGGGGCGTCACTTCTCGGGCCGGACCACCAGCCCGACGCCGCCGCCGCGCCGCACCGGTTCGGCGACCGCGGTCATCCGGCCGGAGGGGTCGACCTCGATGGCGGCCACCGCCCCGATCTGCGCGGCCGAGGTGAAGGTGTCGCCCGAGGGGACCAGCTGCTGGCCGAAGGGAGCGAGGTCGTCGGCGTACGCCTCGATGAACTCGGGCTCGGCCGAGGTCGTCGCGCCGTTGCGCTGGGAGGCGCGGGGCGCTGCCACCGCCTCGGGGAGCGTCATGCCGAGGTCGATGCGGTTGACCAGGGTCTGCAGGACCGTCGTGATGATCGTGGATCCGCCCGGCGAGCCGACGACGAACCGCACGTCCCCGCCGTCGAGCACGATCGTCGGCGACATCGACGAGCGCGGGCGCTTGCCCGGCTCGATCCGGTTCGGGTCCCCGTCGACGAAGGTGGGGGAGAAGTCGGTCATCTCGTTGTTGAGGAGGAAGCCGCGGCCGGGGACGGTCATCGCCGAGCCGCCGGTCTGCTCGATCGTCAGCGTGTAGGAGGCGGCGTTGCCCCACTTGTCGACGACCGAGAGGTGGGTGGTGGAGATGTTCTCGGTGTCCGACTCCACCGCGGCGGGGGCGGTCACGCATCCGGAGCCGTCGAGAGCGCCGGGCGCGACCGGGCGGACGGAGGCGGTCGCCGGGTCGATCGTGCAGTCCCGCGAGTCCGCGAACTCCTGGCTGAGGAGCGTCTCGGTGGGCACGTCGACGAAGGCCGGGTCGCCGACGTAGGCGCCGCGGTCGGCGAAGGCGCGGGCGGACGCCTCGAGGTAGAGGTGCAGGGCGCTGCCCGTGTCCTCGGACGCGAGGTCGTGGTTCTCGAGGATGTTGAGGGCCTCGCCGACCGCGATCCCGCCGGAGGAGGAGGGTGCCATCCCGTAGACGTCGAGTCCGCGGTAGGAGACGCGGGTCGGCGCCTGCTCGGCGACCGAGTACGCCGCGAGGTCGGCGGCGGTCATCGTGCCGGCCGGGGCGGGGAGGTCCGACCCCTCGGCGATCCGCGGGTTCTGGACCGTGTCGGCGATCTCGGCGGCCAGCGCGCCCTCGTAGAACGCGTCCGGCCCGTGGACGGCGATGGAGGTCAGCGTCTTCGCGAGGTCGAGGTTGCGGAAGGTGCTGCCCACCTTCGGCGCGTCCCCACCGGGGAGGAAGAGCTCGGCCGTGTCGGGGAACGCCTGGAACCGCTCGAGGTTGTCGAGCGTCTGGTTGCGGAAGGTCTCGTCCACCCGGAAGCCCTTCGCCGCGAGCGCGATCGAGGGCGCCAGCACGACGGGGAGCGGCAGGGTGCCGAAGCGGTCGACCGCGGTGTCCCAGGTCGCCACCGTGCCGGGCACGCCGACCGCGACGCCGGAGGAGACGAGGTCCGGGGTGAACGGGTACGGGGCTCCGGTCGCGGGGTCGAGGAACGCGTCCGAGGTGATGCCGGCCGGCGCGGTCTCGCGCCCGTCGATGGTGCTGACCTCGCCGGACGCCTTGTCGAAGTAGACGAAGTACCCGCCTCCGCCGATGCCGGCGCTGTAGGGCTCGCTCACGCCGAGGGCGGCGGCCGTGGCGACAGCGGCGTCAGCTGCGTTGCCGCCGCGCTTCAGCACCTCCATGCCCACGCGGCTCGCGTTCGCGTCGACGCTCGAGACCGCTCCGCCGTAGCCCACCTGCGTCGAGGGCGAGATGAGGGGTCCGCCGAGGAAGTCGCGGATCTTCTCGGGCGTGAGCCCGCTGTCCTTCAGGTACCCGGAGACGGGCCTGTCGAGAGCGGACGCCGGTGCGGCACCCGCCACTCCCACCGAGACGACCGCGACCAGCGCGATCGCGATCCTGCGGAGCACGGGTGTCGTGGCCATGGCGTTCCTCCATCGGAACTCAGTGGTGCGCGGTCGGCTATGCGGGTCCCCCCAACCTAGGGGCGGGGTGGGGGTGCGGGGTAGGGGGGTGTTGATTGGGCTTATGTGAGGTCATGGCGTGGCGTGGTCCACGCTTCGAGGTCTATTGAGCGCTGCTCTCGCCTCGGCGTTACGTTCGACTGCAGTGCGTTGCACGGTGGACAAAGGAGGTTAGAACGAGCGCTTCAGCGGGGGTGCAATAGTGCCGAGTTTTGGCCCGGCTGCAACACGCCTCGTCGCTATCGACTCGGCCTCGTTGACGCGCCGGGCGGCGTCATCTAGGCTTCGCCTGTGGTCCGCAAAAATCAGACGGAAAACCCAAAATCCTCTATCGGAAGGTTCACAGCCGGCCTTGCCGGCCGGCCTCGTTTGGTACTAGGGGTCACTTTCGTGGTGGCCTTTATCGTAACGGTTATAGCTCTTAGATTAGACAATTGGGAGACCAATTGGGCAACTTTTTCGGGGCTTTTGGCGACTTTGTGGGCGCTGGCGCTAGCAATCACGATTTACATTATTACTGCGCGAGACACTGACCGAATCGTCGATCAGTTCAATACGCTCGCCGAGCAAATCGGGGCGCTTCTGCCAGATCCAGAGGCCCAATCCGGCGAAGCGCGCAGTGAAGCGCTCGCAAGGTTCTCTGAATACGTGAACGCTCTGAGGGAAGAACTTCCCTCCATCCCTATTGAGGATATCGTCGCAATTGAGCGTCCGGGTTCGGGTCCAGGAAACCGACCTGTGTTGATCGTCACTCAGCACGGGAAGCGATATAGCGTATATAAGGGAGGTCGCGCGAGAACGGGATTTACGGTCACGCGCCTGCCTGATGAGGATAAGTAAGCCAATACCGGGGATACTTGCTTACCGTAGTGACTTCAGCCTGTCAGCTAAATCGAAACTATGAGGGTATATCGACCACGAGAAGCGGTTCGCATTCGTATCAAACTTGTGGCAAACGAAGGGGCTCCAGTCGACCGTCCTTGTGGGGGGATTGGGGGGTCTTCTCCTCGAGCCTCGATGTAGCGGATCGCGCAGCTCCTCGCCCTGAATGCCGCCGCCGCTCTTGACGCACGAGCGAAGTAAGTGTTTGATCAGTCATATGCCTTCCCCCTCCTCCCGCTCCACCGCCGAGGCGCAGCGCGAGCGGATCACCGCGGCGGCGCTGCACGTGTTCGCGCGCACCGGCTACGCCGCGACTCCGATCACCGAGGTCGCCGCCGAGGCCGGCGTCTCGCCCGCCTACGTCTTCCGCCTGTTCCCCGGCAAGCTCGGCGTCTTCGTCGCCGCGGTCGACCGCTGCTACGAGCAGGTGACGTCCACGCTCGCGGCGGCGGGGGACGCCTCGCCCTCCTCGGACCCGGCCGACCGGCTCGAGGCGATGACCGTCGCCTACATCGACCTGATCGCCGACCGCGACCTGATCATGCTGCAGTCGCAGGCGCAGAGCGCGTGCGACGTCCCCGAGATCCGCGAGGCTGTGCGCCGCGGGATCTCCGCGGTCGTCCGGACGGTCACCGTCGTCTCCGGAGCCGACGGCCCGGCCGTGCAGCGCTTCATCGCCTACGGGCAGC
Source organism: Rathayibacter sp. AY2B7 (assembly GCF_002931635.1). Taxonomy (NCBI): domain Bacteria; kingdom Bacillati; phylum Actinomycetota; class Actinomycetes; order Micrococcales; family Microbacteriaceae; genus Rathayibacter; species Rathayibacter sp. AY2B7. The sequence goes on from NZ_PSUC01000104.1 coordinate 9,640, forward strand.
TCTGCCACCTGATCGTGCAGACCGACCTCGGCGGCGTCGACTCCGAGTGGGCCCGCATCGTCTCCGACGGCATCCGGCACCGCGACTGAGTCCGCGGCGCTCGCCTCTCCTCCTCTTCTTCCTCCCCTCCTCTTTCTCCTCTTCGCCACCATCCCTTTTCATATCCGCCGTTGTGACTGTTCGGTCACTCACCTACGACCTCCAGGAGCCCCTCATGTCCACCACCCTTCCCCGCACCACCACCCGCGTCGTCCTCCCCGGGATCGTCGAGCCGTCCGGGCTGCTCCTCGAGCAGGCGCCGGTCGAGCCTCCTGCGGCCGGCGAGCTGCTCGTCGCCGTCGAGGCCACCGGCATCTCGTTCGCCGAGCAGTCGATGCGCCGCGGCCGCTACTTCGCCCAGCCGCGGTTCCCCTTCACGCCCGGCTACGACCTCGTCGGCCGGGTCCTCGCGGTCGGCCCCGGCGGCGACGCGTCGTTCGAGGGCCGCCGCGTCGCCGCGCTCACCAAGACCGGCGGCTGGACCGGGCACGCCCGTGTCGCCGCCCGCGACTGCGTTCTCGTCCCCGACGCGGTCGCGTCGGAGGACGCCGAGGCCGTCGTGGTCAACGGAGTGACGGCGTGGCAGATGCTGCACCGCGCGGCCCGGGTCTCCCGCGGCGACACGATCCTCCTGTTCGGCGCGAACGGCGGAGTCGGCGGCCTCGTGCACCGCCTTGCACGCCTCGAGGGGATCCGCGTGATCGGCGCCGCCTCGCCCCGCCACCACGAGGCCCTCCGAGCGGCCGGAGTGGAGCCCGTCGACTACGCCGATCTCGACCTCGCCGCCCGCGTGCGCGAGCTCGCTCCCGGCGGAGTGCAGGCCGTGTTCGACAACGTCGGCGGAGCGACGACCCGGCTGGCGTGGTCGCTGCTCGCGCCCGGCGGCACCCTCGTCGCGTACGCGATCGTCAGCGCGAGCACCGGGAGTATCTGGCCCCCCTTCCTCCGCCAGCTCGCGCGGATCCAGGCCTACCAGCTCGCCCCCAACGGCCGGCGCGCGGTCTTCTACGACCTCTGGGCGGGCCACTCGCTGCGCCCCGCGCGCTTCCGTGCGCGGCTCGAGGAGGACCTCGGCCGCGTGCTCGGACTCCTCGCCGACGGCTCGCTGACGGCCAACATCGCCGCCCGCTTCCCGCTCACGGGGATCGTCGAGGCGATGGAGCTCGCCGAGTCCCGAACGCTCGACGGCAAGGTGATCCTGCTGCCGTGATTCTCAATCACATTTGTCAAGCCAGCGGGGGTGGTCTGGCTCGATCGTTCTTCCTTCTCTCCCAGCGTTTTTTGCCTGGAAGGCACGTAGTGCCGAGCAGGGTCGGAGGCGGGAGCGCAACCCGAAGGGCGGCGGAGGAGAGGTTGTCGGCGCGATGTGAGGGAGCGCAGCGACCGCGTGCCGAGAACCTCGGAGGAGCCGGCCGCGCAGCGGCTTGCGTGGACGCCGCAGGCCCGTACGCTGCCGAAGGCTTCCAGGCAAAAAATGCGCACAGCGCTCAGCACCGCCGCCGGCCGGAGGTCGGCGTCCGCTCGGGTCCGTGAACCGCGACGGTCATCGCGGCAGAACCCTCCGCAGCGAGTTGACATCGCCGGGAATGAACACGTGCTCGACTCGTCCGCTCCTGATACCCAGCAGCGCTGGGCTTGTGCGACTCCGCTCCGATCAGTTCGATTCAACCTGGGAACGACATGAAGCGGTGTCGGAACACGGCCACAGACTGCCGCGGTCCACAGTTCCGGCCGAAGTCGACCTTGGAGTGGCCGCCGTCGGACTGTCCTATAAAGCTGATGTTTTCTCGGACAATCGGAGGCAGAGCTCTTCCCTCCACGAAGGAGGGGCGTTTTCGAGTTACGCCTTGGGGCGTCGGCTTCGCTGGAGGAGGGCCTTGCGTCGTGCCGGCTCCTTGGTGGGCAGGAAGATGACGAGGAAGTCCTCGATCTTCTTCACCATGAATCGGAGTCCGAAGTAGCTCGTGAGGCACACGAGCGCGACGTTGGGGTCCACCTCCTTCAACAGCATCTCGAGCAGCGAGTTCAGCAATGTGACCTCCGCGGGGTGAACGCGCGAGCGCGTTCCGATGACACCGGGCCGGATGGCTCGGTGAGCTGGCGCTGCAGACGTCGCGCGGACGTCGGCAGGAGAGGAGGGGGCCAGGAGAGCGGCGCGTGCTCAGATCCCGGCCGGGCATGAAAAAAGCCGGCGCGAGGCCGGCTTGGGCATGAAAAAAGCCAGCTCGGTGGCTGGCGTGATTTTTGGTACGAAGAACTTGGGTCCAGTGTGCAGCTGTTTCAGCGGGAGCGCAAGTGCCGTCACCGTTCCCTGGCGGTCTGCGTGCTCGTTCGCCTCGGCCTCGCTGAAGCCGCCTGCCGCGCGAATGCTCTCCCAGCGATCTTCTCGCCTCGTTGAACGTCCGCGACTGCTGTGTCGTGTCCTCGGTGGGGCCACCTCGGCCCCCGCACTACAGGAGGCATCATGCTCAAGCGAATCGCGACCACTGTGACGACTGCGGCGTTCGCCGCCGTCCTTCTCGCCGGATGCTCGACGGCCGCCGGCTCGGCCGCCTCGTCGGAAGCGCCGGCCGACAGCCCCTCCGCCACCGCGACGGCCTCCTCCACCGCGACCGCCTCCGCTGAGACGGCGGCTCTCACGACGGCGTCCTCGCCGCTGGGCGAGATCATCACGGACGAGGCCGGCTACACCGTCTACACGTTCACGAAGGACACGCAGAACTCGGGCAGCAGCAGCTGCTACGACGAGTGCGCCACGACCTGGCCGGCCGTGTCGGCGTCCAGCACGACCGCCGCGGACGGGATCACCGGAGAGGTCGGCTCGATCACGCGCACCGACGGGACGACCCAGCTGACCGTCGACGGATGGCCGGTCTACCGGTTCGCGAAGGACACCGCGCCGGGCCAGGTCAACGGGCAGGGTGTGAAGGACGCCTGGTACGTCCTCCTCCCTGACGGCACGATGAACAAGGAAGCCGCGGCCATGAGCACCTCCACCCCGGCGTCCTGATGCGACGGCGACCCGTCCGGGCGATGCGCTTCGCTGCCCGCGGGGACGGGTCGCCGTCGCATCAGGACGCCGGGGTGGAGGTGCTCATGGCCGCGGCTTCCTTG
>NZ_PSUC01000105.1:0-12587 GCF_002931635.1 Rathayibacter sp. AY2B7
GTCCTCGGGCGAGTAGTCGCCGTACTCGACGAGCGAGTCGTCGAGCCCCGCGGCGGTGACGGCCGAGCGCCAGCCGGACAGGCGGTCGATCGCGGCGGGCATGTCCTGGCGGCTCGCGATCATCGTGGGGGCCGTGCGGCCGAGGCTCAGGAGGTGCTCGGTGACCGCGCGCGCCGCTCCGGTGTTGTCGACGTCGACGAAGTAGCTGCCGCCCTCCTCCGTCAGCGGCCGCCCGCCGAAGACCACGGGGAGCGAGGCGCCGAGCTGCGCGTAGGAGTGGTCGCCGCTGTGGTGCGAGACGACGAGCGCGCCGTCGACGTTGCCGCCGAGCAGGTAGCGCCGCGTCTTCTCGGGCGCCGCCTCCGACGCGATCACGATGGTGAGCGTGTACTCGGTGCCGGCGAAGGCCATCGCGGCGCCCTGCACGACCGAGGCGAGGAACGGATCCGCGAACACCTTCGCCGCCGACTCCGGCACCACGAGCGCGACGGTCTGCGTGCGGCGGCTGGCGAGGGAGCGCGCGGCGCGGTTGGGCACGTAGCCGAGCTGCTCGATCGCGGCGAGCACGGCCGTCCGGGCGCCGTCCTTCACGCGCGGGGAGTCGTTGACGACCCGGCTGACCGTCGCGCGGGAGACTCCGGCCAGCGCGGCGACGGCTTCGAGGGTCGGGGCGGCCGAGGCGGTGTCGTGGGTCATGCAGGCCTTCCTCGCGGGTGCCTCCGAGGCTAGCCGAGCGCCGGAGGAGCGGGCCCGTGGAAGGCGTCCGCGGCGCGAAGGGGCGCGGATCGCGGCCATCCGGGGGTGATGCGGGGCGGCGGAGCGGGCCGGCGGAGTGAGTCCGCGGCCCGCGAGGGCGCGGATCGAGGCCGTGCGGGGTGGTGCAGAGCGGTCGGGGCGCCGCCTCGGCAACCGCCGACACGACCGGCGCGCAGCGATCGATCGCCCGCCGCTGGCGTCAGGCAGCCTCGCGCCCGTCAGCGCCCGCGGCGGAAGCGCGCGAGGAGTCTCCGGAGCCGCTCGGCCTGCCGGTCGGTGAAGTCGTTCGACAGCCGGAACGCCTCGCTCGTCGGGTCCGCCCCGTTCGCGACGTCGCGGATGGCGCGCAGCGCCTGCTCGGACGGCGTCGGCCCGTCCCCCGGACGCGGCTGCGCCGGCCCGCTCGAGTTGTCCTCGTCGCGCGGGTCCTTCGGCTCCATGTCGCCTCCTCCGCGCCAGCCTAGGCGGCGTGAGGTCGGGCCAGGAGGTCTCGGGCGGAGCGTGATCGGCGGGATCCTGCGCGGCAGTGGTCGGGATGCTCCGAGCACGACGACCGGCCGGGTCGCGAACCCACCGGCCGCCCAGTGCACTGCCCGATCCCTCACCGCAGCCCCCGACCCCCGGACCCGGAGCACCACGGCCCCGGGCCCGAGGCCCCCGTCCCGCGGTCCGATGTCCCCCGACCCGGTCCCGCGGGAGTCTTCGGGCGTCAGCCCTTCACCGCTCCGCTCATGATGCCCGCGATGAGCTGGCGTCCGGCGAGGAGGAACAGCACCAGCAGCGGGATCACCGAGAGCACGGCGCCGGCCAGCACGATCGAGTAGTCGACGTAGTAGCCCGACTGCAGCTGCGCGAGCGCCGTCTGCAGGGTCGGGTTCGTGGGGCTGAGGACGATCAGCGGCCAGAGGAAGTCGGTCCACGCCATCATGAACGTGAAGAGCCCGAGGATCGCCATCGCCGGTCGCGCGGCCGGGACCGCGACGGTGAGGAACGTCCGGAACTGGTTCGCTCCGTCCACGCGCGCCGCCTCGATCAGCTCGTCCGGGATCACGTCGACCAGGTACTGCCGCATGAAGAACACGCCGAACGCGGTGACCAGCGTCGGCACGATCACGGCGCCGAGCGAGCCCGTCCAGCCGAGCTGCCGCATCAGGATGAACAGCGGGATGATGCCCAGCTGCGTCGGGATCGCCATGGTCGCGACCACTCCGATCATCAGGCCGTCGCGCCCGCGGAACCGCAGCTTCGCGAAGGCGTAGCCGGCGAGCGTCGAGAACGACACGACCGAGAGCGTGATGATCCCCGAGACGATGACGCTGTTCAGCAGCGCCGTCCAGAACGGGATCGCGGTCAGCACCTGCGAGGCGTTGGCGAGGAAGTTGCCGCCCGGGACGAGCGGCAGGGTCTCGCTGCGGGTCGCGTTCGAGCCGCTCGCCACGACGAACGACCACCACAGCGGGTAGGTCGAGCCGAGGATGAAGGCGCTCAGCAGCCCGTACGTGAGGAAGCCGGGCCGGTCGACGCGGCCGGCGCGGGAGGCGCGGACGCGGCGCACCGGGAAGGCGGCGGAGGTGGCGGGGGCGGTCATCGCTCGCTCTCGTTCTGGCCGAGGCCGGTGATGGTGAGCAGGGGGTCCGCGGCGGCGATCTCGTCGGCGATCGCGGGGCGGGCGGAACGGCGCTTCGAGCGCTGCGAGATCCGGTTCTCGACGGAGGCGATCCGCCGCGAGATCGCGAAGTTCAGCAGGCCGATCAGCACGATCAGGAGGAACAGCAGCCACGCGATCGCGGCCGCCTCTCCGAAGTTCTGGCGGAAGAACGCCATCTCCCAGAGGTAGAGGACGGTGGTCTGGAACTGCCGGTCCGACCCGCCGATGCCGCCCGCGTTCGACACGTCGAACAGGCGCGGCTCGGCGAAGATCTGCAGGCCGCCGATGGTGGCGGTGATGATCACGAAGATCAGGGTCGGCCGGATGCTGGGGATCGTGATCGAGCGGAAGCGGCGGAACGCGTTCGCCCCGTCGATCGCGGCCGACTCGTGCAGCTCGCGCGGCACGGCCTGCATGGCGGCGAGGAGGATGAGGGCGTTGTAGCCGGTCCAGCGCCAGTTGACCATCGTCGCGATCGCGACGTGGCTGGCGAGGCGGTCGTTCGTCCACTCGATCGGGCTGATGCCCACGAGGCCGATCAGATTGTTGATCAGGCCCTCCTGGTCGCTGAAGACGCTCGAGAAGATCAGCGCGACCGCGACCGGCGAGACGATGTACGGCAGCAGGATGCTCATCCGCCAGAAGGTGCTGGCCCGCAGCGCCTGGTCGAGGGCGGCCGCGAGCAGCAGCGCGACGGCGAGCTGCGGGATCGTGGAGAGCAGGAAGATGCTCAGCGTGTTGACGATCGAGTTCCAGAAGAAGCGGTCGCCGAGCACGGCCGCGAAGTTCGCGAACCCGACGAAGTCGCCCTGGCCCTGCAGCAGCTGCCAGTCGTAGAGCGACACGACGAGCGTGTAGACCAGCGGGAACGCTCCGGTGAGCGCGAAGAGCAGGAAGAACGGCGAGATGTAGAGGTAGGGCGAGGCCTTCACGTCGAAGCGGCTCGCGCGCTGGCGGAAGGTCAGCGGGAGTCGGGGCGCCGGGCGCCGCTTCCCCGCGGGGGGCGTCGCCGTGGTCGGCGGGGTGAGTGTGCTCGTCATGGCGCTCTCTTCGAGGTCGAGTCGGAGTCGGAGGGGATGCGGCGGGGCCGGAGAGGCCTCGGGCCGGCGGCGGCAACGGTTCTTCCGTGCAGCGGGGCCGGCCCGGGATGCGGGCGGCCCGGCCGCACGGGGACCGGGAGGTCCGGTGGCGGCCGGACCTCCCGTATCGGGTGGGCGTCGTCCCGGAGGCGTCAGCCCCCGGGCGTCGGCCCGACCGGATCAGTCGACGAGCTCGCCGAGGAGCTGGAGCGCCTCGTTCCAGCCTTCCTTGCCGTCGATCTCGCCGCGGTCGACCTTCTGCAGGACCGGTCCGAAGACGTTCTCCTGGATCAGCGAGTCGTCCGGGCCCTTGTACTGGGCGACGACACCCTCGGCGCGCTGCGCGAGGATCGCGCCGGTCGGGGAGTCGTTCATGCCGGGGTCGGGAGCGGCCGCCGAGGCGAGCTCCTTCTGCGCGTCAAAGGTGCTCGGGAACGGTCCGGCCGCCTCGAACGCCTTCAGCTGCTGCTCCGGCTCACTGAGCCACGACGCCAGCGCGGCGGCCTCGGCGGGGTGCTTCGACTGGGTCGGGACCGAGAGGAACGAGCCCCCCCAGTTGGCGGGGCCGCCGGGGAAGACGTCGGCGAAGTCCCAGCCGGTGGCCTCGGCGTTCCCGCCGCCGGCCTCGACGTTGCTCTTCAGCGTGCCGAACATCCAGCCCGGGCAGACGAAGGTGGCGAAGGTCTGGTCGGTGAACGACTTGCCCTTGTTCCAGTCCCACGCCTTCTGCGCGGCCGAGAGGCCGGAGGCGGTGGCGTCGGTCAGCTGACCCCAGCGCTCCTCGAGCTCCGGGTTGCCCTCGACGTTCAGCTCGCCGTCGGAGGTGTAGTACCCCTCGGGCAGCTGGTTGACCATGGCGTTCCAGACGAATCCGGAGTGGTCGAACCAGGCCTTCCCGGTGGCGTCGTGGTACTTCTGGCCGGCGGCGAAGTAGTCGTCCCAGGTCGCGTCCGGTCCGCCGAGCATCTCGGCGACGGCGGCGCGGTCGGTGGGCATGCCGGCGGCCTCGAAGGCTGCGGTGTTGTAGCAGAGGCCCTCGGGTCCGATGTCGGTGCCGTAGCCGATGACGCGTCCCTCGGGGTCGGTCGCCTGCTCGTACTTCCAGTCGACCCAGTCGGCCTTGCGGTCCTCGATGCCGTGGTCGCGCAGGTCGACGAACTGGTCCGAGACCTCCATGACGGAGCCGAGCCAGCCCTCCTCGATGGCGACGACGTCGGCGAGTCCGGAGCCGGCGGCGAGCTTGGTGAACGCGTCGGTCCGCGCGTTGCCGCCGGTGTCGATGTTGTTCGGGACGATGGTGATCCCCGGGTTGGCGTCCTCGTACTCGCCGTAGAGCTCGTCGAAGCCCATGGCGTTGAACGTGGTGACGGTCAGCTCGATCTCGCCGCCCTCGGAGGCGTCGGATCCCGACGAGCATCCGGTGACGATCAGGGCGAGGGCCGAGGCGCCGGCGATCGCCGCGGCGATCCTGGTGCGTCGTGAATAGGGCACGGTCACTCCTTCGTGATGGTGGTGGGGCACCCCTGCGAGCGCTCTCACGCGTGCTGTTCCGCGTATGTGAGAGCGCTCTCACGAGGTGTGCGGCGAGCTTACGCACGCCCCCGCGGAGAGGTCAAGCGTTTTCGAGAGAGCGCTCTCATCGAAGTGATGGTCCGCGCCCAGCCTCGCGCCTCCCTCGCCCCGCGGGAACGCAGAAGTCGCGGTACTCGAACGCGAGTACCGCGACTTCTGTGCACTCACCGCCCGTGCCGATCGAGCAGCGGCTACTCGACCAGCAGGGCCGCCCTCAGCCCACCAGCACCGCGAAGCCCTGCGCGGGCAGCTGCACGGAGACGGCTCCGGACGGCGACGTCTCGCTCACGAGCGCGCCGTCCTGCGAGTAGACGCGCAGGGTGCCGGAGCCGTCCGAGACGCCGATCGCCGTGGTGCGCACCCCGTCGGTGGAGTTGCGGATCAGCTCGGTGCGGCCGCCCTCTCCTCCGACCACGAGGCGCGTCACCAGCGGGCGCACCAGCAGCGCATCGAGGCGCGTCTGACCGCTCAGCGGGCGGACCTCGACGCTCGACGAGCCGGCCGGCACGGTGCGGCGGAGCTTCTCCGGGAGCAGCGCGCCCGACGCCTCCGTCACCCCCTGCGACCCGACGGTCGAGCGGAGCAGGTCGAGCGGGCGCTTGCCGGACGTCCAGACGCTCAGCGGCGTGCGCTCCGTGCCGCGCTGCGGCTGGTCGATGACGGCCTCCACCACGCGGTCCTGCGTGGACGGGCCGATCGGGATCGACACCGCGCGGCGCGGGTCGGTCAGCGAGAGGTAGGAGCCGCTCCAGCCGGCCTCCCCGGTCCAGGACGACTCCGGCGTGACGACCGTGCCGCCGCGCGCGCTCTCGGCCTCGACCAGCGTCAGTCCGTCGCGCGAGCGCTCGGTGGCGACGGAGCGGGCGCGGTCGGCGACGTCCGGGTGCTCGTCGAGCGCCAGCATCGCCAGCAGGCCGTGGATGGTGCTCTCGGCGCCGCTGTTGCGGTTGACGGACCCGTCGGCCTGGACGCCGTCGAAGACGACTCCGGTGGCCGGGTCGTAGACCGGGCCGAGGCTGCGGTTCAGGCCGAAGAACCAGGCGCCCTGCACGGCCGCGAGGTCGGTGAAGGCGCTGGAGCCGGTGACGTCCGCCAGGGCGAGCGAGTTCTGCAGCCGGGAGTCGGCTCCGTACGCGATCTGCACCCGGTCGGTCGGAGTCGGGTTCCAGCCGTTGTCCGGACCGCCGGCGGTGAGCAGCTCCGGAGCGAAGCGGGCGCCGTCGACGAGCGCGGGCTCGAGGAGCGAGGAGTCGTCGAGCGCCGCGGACGACGCGGTCAGTCCGCCGGCCATCTGCGACGACCAGGAGTGCCAGAGCGTGCGCGACTTCGTCCACGGGAGGATCGCGCCGTACGGCCAGGCGGTGGTGTCCGCCTCCGTCGTCGTGGTGCGGGCGTAGGCGGCGACGCCCTCGGCGAGCTCGGCCGTGCTCGTGCGCACCGCGGAGTCGTCGGGGGCGGCCTCGAGGTAGGCGGAGAGGCCGAGCAGCGCCTCCGAGGTGGCGTCGGCGCCGTCGACGATCAGCCAGGCCGGCACCTGCACGCCGTCGGCCTGCGCGTACTCGCCGTAGCGCGTGAGCACCTCGCGGTCGACCGCCGCGACGCCGAGGCGCAGCCGCTCCTGCAGGAAGGCGGCGAACTCCGGATCCGTGTCGCGGAACGCCGCGTAGCCCTCGCCGAGCGCCCAGAGGGTGCGGGCGAGCCAGTAGCTGTCCTCGGAGTCGCTCGGATCCGGCAGCTCGACCGGCTCGGCGCTCGCGTTGAGCTCCCCGTCGGTCTGCATCCAGAGCACCACGTTCCCGGCGTCGTCGCCCTCGGTGGTCTGGAAGTACGCGAGGGCGCGGAGCGTCTCGAAGGCCTTCTCGCGGCTCTCGGTCGAGCCGGTCTGCTGCCAGTGCCGGAGGTAGACGACCGCGGCGCGCGAGATGTCGTCGGTGTTGAACGCGCCCTGCTCGTAGTCGCCGGTCGCCGGATCGAGGCGGCCGCCGCCCACGCGCTCGAAGGCGCCGCCGTCGCGGGCGTCGGCGTAGGTCCACGGCATCACCAGGGTCGGCTCCTCGTCGAGCCGGTAGGTGGTGTGGCCGGGCTCGGGCACCGGAGTGGCGGTGTCGAGGAGGAAGTCGAGGTGCGCCGTGTTCGTCAGCGGCTCGGCCGCCTGTGCGGGAGTCGCGCCGAGGGCGAGGCCCCCGACGGTGAGGGCGGCGGCGGCCAGGACGGCCGCCGATCTGGTGAGCGTGTTCGTCATCGAACTCTCCTTGGGTGGGGTGTGAGGGGCGGATCTCGATAGGCCCGCGATACGGGCTGCTCGATCAGCGGGAGGCGCCGGCGGACTCGATCAGCGACGTCAGCCGTCCGTGCGGACGAGGCGGGCCGCGCCGATCTTCGAGTCGGCCATGCCGTAGAAGACGTAGTGCTGCCCGTCGATCTCCTCGATCGCCGTCGGGAAGACGACGTTCGGGACGATCCCGCTGCGCTCCTCCTCCGTCTCGGCCTCGAGCAGCGGCTCGGCGGTACGCGCGATCACCCGCGACGGGTCGCCGCCGTCGAGGAGGATCGCTCCGGCCGAGTAGTTCACGTGCTGCTGCTGCGCGAAGGCGCTGTCGATCACTCCGGTCACCCCGTGGTGGATGAGCAGCCACCCCTCCGGTACGCGCAGCGGCGCGGGTCCGCCGCCGACCTTCAGCTCCTCGAACGGGAACTCCGGGCCGGCGAGGAACCGGTGCCGGGTCCAACGCGTGAGGTTCGCCAGATCCCGGTCCACCTCGTCCACCGGCACGTAGCTGATCCAGATGCTCTGCCGCGGGTCCTCGATCCCGGCCGGGAGGCGCACGCCCTCGCCCGGCCGCGTCTCGCCGAGGTCCCACATCGGCCGGTGCAGCACCGCGAACGAGCGGGTGCCGTCCGGAGCGGCGACGATCTCGGGGAAGAACACGCAGTCCTTGTTGTGGAACAGGCCCAGGTCGATGTCGAGCGCGTCGTCGTAGGCGAAGGTCACCGGGCCCAGGCGCCGCCAGTCGCGGAGGTCCTCGGACACGGCGAGCGCCGTCCGGGGCCCGAGCGGCCCGTAGGCGACGTACGTCATCACGTGCAGGCCGAGCGCCTCGATGAAGGTGATCCGCGGATCCTCCACGCCGGCGTTGTGCGCGCCGCGCTCGAAGCCGCGGTCGGGCGCGAGCACGACGCCTTCGCGCTCGACTCCGACGGGCACGCCGCCCTCGACGATCACGCGGGCGAGGCCCACGCGGGAGACGTTGCCGGCGGCGACCATCCGGGGGAGGAGGTAGAGCTCGCCGTCGGGTCCGCGGCCGCTGCCGGGGTTGAGCACCCCCTCGGCTTCGAGGGCGTCGCCCGGGGCGGGCTCCATCACGACACCGACGCGCTCGAGACGGTAGGGGACAGTGGTGAGGGTGGGAGACATGGTCAGCCTTTCACTCCGGATCCGAGATCGGTCGAGACGAAGTAGCGCTGGAACACGATGAACAGCACTACGACGGGGGCGGCGAGCACGACGGCTCCCGCGAGGATCGCCCCGAACGGGTTGTCGGTCGACGACGCCACGTTCGAGATGTAGTTGGCCAGGGACACGGCGAGCGGCTGCAGCGACGCGTCCTTGGTGATGAGGAACGGCCAGAGGAACTCGTTCCAGGGGCCGATGAAGGTCAGCAGCACGGCGGTCACCAGCGCGGGCCGCACCAGCGGGAGCGCGATGGTCCACAGCAGCTTCAGCTCTCCGGCGCCGTCGATCCGGGCCGCCTCGAACAGCTCCTTGGGGAGCTGCAGGAAGTACTGCCGGAAGATGATCACCGCCGTCGAGTTGATGGCGAACGGCAGGATCATCCCGAGGTGGCTGTCGGCGAGGCCGTAGTCGCGCGCGATCAGCACGTAGAGCGGGATCTGCAGCAGCTGGAACGGGATGACCTGCACCAGCAGGGCGAGCGCGAACACCGCGTTGCGCCCCCGCCACTGCAGCATCGCGAGCGCGTAGCCGGCGAGGACGCCGAAGAACACCGTGCACAGCAGCACGCCGCCGGTGAAGATCCCGGAGTTGACGAGTCCGGTGAGCAGGCTGATCCGCTCGTTCACGTTGACGTAGTTGTCGAGCGTGAGGTTGCCCGGCTCCGGGATCGCTCCCGCCAGTGTCGGGTCCGGATCCGTCTGCAGGGAGCCGACGATCATGTAGTAGAAGGGGAAGAGGAAGACGATCGCGCCGATCGCGAGCACGACTCCGCGCAGGATCACGGCTCCGCGGCTGGAGCCGACGGGGCGCCTCCGCGGCGACTTCTCGGGGGCGACGGCGGCGGGCACGGCCGAGGCGGCGCCTCCGGCACTGGACAGAGTGCTCATGAGTTCCTCTCCCCCGCGAAGCGGTTCTGCAGATAGGCGATGACCAGCACCAGCAGCACCAGGACCACGCCGATGGCCGAGGCCACGTCGGGCTGCCCCTGCTGGATCCCGAGCTGGTACATCAGCAGCACGGGCGAGGCGGACGCGCCGTTGGGGCCGCCTCCGCCGGTGAGGAGGTAGGGCTCGGTGAAGAGGTTCGCCCCGGTGACGGTCGACACCAGCAGCACCAGGAGGGTCGCGGGCCGCACGCTCGGCACGGTCACCGACCAGAACTGGCGGATGCGTCCGGCGCCGTCGGTCGAGGCCGACTCGTAGAGCTCCTTCGGCACGTTCTGGAGCGCCGCCAGGTACAGCAGGATGTAGAACCCGAGCTGCTTCCAGGTGACGTAGAGAGCGATGATCGGCATCGCGAGCTGCTCGTTGATCAGCCACGACGGGTTCGGCGCGAGCGGCCCGAGGAGGCTGTTGACCAGTCCGTTCCCGTTGAAGAGGAACAGCCAGACGCCGACGACCGCGACGCTCGCCGTGACGTAGGGCACGTAGAAGCTGACGCGGAGGAACGTCCGCAGGTGCACGACCTTGTCGAGCGCCGCGGCGAGAAGGAGCGAGAGCACCACCGTCAGCGGCACGTTGATCACCAGGAAGATCCCGATGTTGCCGAAGGAGCGGATGACCTGCGGGCTCGAGAACGCCGTGACGAAGTTGTCGAGGCCGACGAAGGGCCGCTCCACCTGCACGCCGGGAGCTGCGAAGAAGAAGTCGTGGAACGCGATCCAGACCGAGTAGACGACCGGGAACGCGAAGACCGCGAGCACGAAGAGGAGGTAGGGGCTGCCGAACAGCAGCCCGAGGGGCTGGGGCCCGAGGACACGGTGCAGGAGGCTCCGCTTCCCCGGCGCCCCGGCCGGCGCGGGCCGGCGGGTGAGGGTGGTCACGGCCGGGTCACTGCTGGCCGGCGAGCCCGGTGACGGTCTCGGCCGCTCCGTCGAGCGCCGTCTTCACGTCGCCCTCGCCGAAGATGACCGTCTTGCCCCACGCGTCGCGGATCGCCTGCAGCATCTGCACGGTGTTCGGTCCGGACGGCACCTCGATGGTGCGGCTCGCCTGGTCGCCGAAGCGCTGGTAGGCGGGGTTCGCCTCGAAGTAGTCGGCGTAGGTGGTCTGCAGGTCGGTGCGGAGCGGCATCTGGCCGGTGGTCTCCAGCAGCGAGCGGTCCTGCTCCTCGCTGGTCGCGAACTTCAGCACCTCCCAGGCCGTGCCCTTGTTGGCGCAGGCGGAGTAGAGGCCGACGTTCTTCGCGTCGCTGAAGGTCCAGGTGTCCTCGGCGGGCGTGCCGTCGGGGGTGGGCACCGAGACGGAGCCCCAGTTGAGGTCGTCGTAGACCGAGACCGCCCAGGGGCCGACGATCGACATCGCGGCCTGCCCGTCGGCGAAGGCGTCGCCCTGGTACTGCTCGCGACCGGCGAGGCCCTGGTCGTAGAGGCTCTTCCAGAAGTCGGCGACCTCGTAGCCCTCGTCGTCCGCGAAGGTGGCCTTCCCGTCCTCGACGAGGCTCGTCCCTCCGGTGGCCGCGGCGTAGAGCGGCATGAAGTCGAACTGGGTCTGGAAGAACTCGCTGGTGGGCGCGGGCTGGATCGCGGCGGGCGCGGCTCCCGACTCGACGAGCGTCTTCGAGGTCGCGAGGAAGTCGTCGTAGGTCGACAGCGACGGGTTCTCGGGGTCGAGGCCCGCCTTCGCGAAGAGGTCCTTGTTGTAGAAGATGACGACCGGGTTGCTCTTCCACGGCATCTGGAAGTACTCGCCGTCGGCGTTCTGGTACTGCTCGGCGAGGTCGCCGCTGCGGGTCTCGATGTAGTCGGCGCCGCCGTCGAACGTCGAGAGGTCGACGAGTCCGCCCTGGCGCTCGAACTGGCCGACCGCGCTGGGGGCCGTGTTGAAGACGAGGCACGGCGCGTTGCCGGCCGTGATCGCCGCTCCGATGACCTCCTCGCTGCTCTTGCCCGCGGGGATCTCCTGCCCGGTGATCTCCTCGTCCGGGTGGTCCGCGTTCCACGCGTCGACCATCGCCTTGCCCCACTGCACCTCCTGCTCGTTGTTCGAGTACCAGATGGTGATCGGTCCGGTGGCGGTGAGGTCGGTCGACGCTCCGCCGCCGCCGCTGCACGCGGTGAGGGCGAGGGTCGCGAGGGAGGCGGTGGCGATCCCGGTCAGCCAGCGTCTCGTCGTCGAGGGGGCCATGGTGTTCTCCTTGTCCGGCGTGCGCGACGGTGCGCACGCGTCTTCAGTGGGTCGACGGCCGCGGAGGAGCGGTCGAGTGGCGCACCACGAGCCCGGCGGGCTCGAGGTCGACGTCGGGGGCGCTGCCGGACTCGATGAGGTCGAGCAGCGTGCGGGCGGCCTCCTCGCCCCAGCGCGCGGGGCGCGTGCGGGCCGAGGTCAGCGACGGGTAGACGTGGGCGGCGATCTCGGAGTCGTCGAAGCCCGTGATCGAGAGGTCGTCGGGGAGCCGGAGCCCGCGGGCGTGCGCGACGCCGAGCCCGGCGATGGCCATCGGGTCGTTGCCGAACACGATCGCGGTGGGCGGGGTCGGGCTGTCGAGGAGCCGCTCCGTGGCCGCCGCGCCCTGCTCCGCGCTGAAGTCGGTGGCGACGAGCGCGGTGGGCTCGAGCCCCGCGTCGGTGCAGGCCCGCGTGAAGGCCTCGCGGCGGCGGGAGGAGTGGAGCAGGTGGTCCGGCCCCGCGACGTGGGCGATGCGGCGGTGGCCGAGCTCCGCAAGGTGCCGGACGGCGTCGGCGATGCCCGCGGAGTCGTCCATCACGACGGCGGGTGAAGAGGAGCCCTCGAGCCGCCCGAGCGTGACGGCCGGGATCTGCAGCTCGGCGAGCAGCGCCGGACGGGAGTCGTCCTGCCGGAGATCGGTGAGGAACACCCCGTCGACGCGGCGGTCGGCCGCGAGCGTGCGGTAGACGGCCTCCTCGGAGGCACCCGGGTCGACGACGCTGAGCACCAGCACCCGGCCGCGCTCGGCGAGCACCCGCTCGACCCCCGAGATGAAGGAGGGGAAGAACGGGTCGGCCGCGATGACCGCCGGGTCGCGCGCCACGACGAGGCCCACCGCGAAGGAGACGCTGGTGGAGAGGGAGCGGGCCGTGAGGCTGGGCCGGTAGCCGAGCTCGGCGGCGACGCGGAGG
>NZ_PSUC01000106.1:0-12077 GCF_002931635.1 Rathayibacter sp. AY2B7
GATCACTGTGCTGACCAACCGCACCGACCTGGTCGACACGACCTTCGCCGACTACTCGGCGACGTCGGCGCGGGCCGCGGCCCAGCGCGAGTTGAGGTCGGCGAACAGCGACTCCTTGTCGCCGGCGCCCGCACCGCGCGCGGCGTCGATCAGCTCCTGGCGGTAGGCGTTGCCGAACAGGTCGATCTCGGCCTCGTTGGCGATGTCGTTGATGACCGCCTCCTTGCCGACCGGGTCCGGGGCGAGCTCGAGGTACTGCACGCCGAGCGCGTCGAAGTCCGCGAGGGTGTCGGGAGCGGGGTCGCTGATCACGGGGCTGATCGCGCCCTGGCTCTCGGCGTAGCCGGACTCGTTCGTGAACCAGTCGATCCACGCGCGGGCGGTGGCCTTGTTGTCGGAGTTCTTGTTGATCGCGAGGAACTTGTCCGAGGCGGTCACCGAGGTGAAGGTCCCGTCCTGCGCCCACGGCATCGGCCAGAAGCCGATGACGTCGCGGGACTTCCCGGCCTTCTCGGCCGCGTCCTGCATCTGCGAGACGGCCCAGGAGCCGAGCACCATCGAGCCGATCTCCCCGCTCGCGAGGAGGTCCTTCGACTCCTCCCAGTTCGTGGTGGTCGGGTCCGCCTCGCTGAGGCCCTGCGCGACCGTGTCGTAGAGCAGGCCGTCGATGTTGTACTGGTCGTTGCCCTCGGTCCAGGGCGCGTCGTCCGCGATCATCTCGGTGCGGACGTCCGCCCCCTGCACCGTGCCGAGGTTGCCCTCGATCGTCGCGAGGGGCCAGCCGTCCTTGTAGTTCGTGTAATAGGGGACGACGCCGTCGGCCTTGATCTTCTCGAGGTCGGCGAGGTACTCCTCCTCCGTGGCGGGCGGGTCGGTGATGCCCGCCGCGGTCCAGACGTCGCGGTTGAACACGTAGCCCATGGCCGAGCCGAAGGTCGAGACTCCGTAGGCGGTGCCGTCGAACGAGCCCTCGTTGGTGAAGCGGTAGGTCTTCGACAGCTCCTCCGTCGAGCCCAGCGGCTCGAAGTAGTCGGAGTAGTCGTCCTTGGTGACGTTGGAGCTCGGGATGAGCAGCACGTCGCCGTAGTCCTTCGAGTTCAGGCGGATCTTGGTGTCGCCCTCGTAGTCGGTCAGGGCCTCGAACTTCACGGTCGTCCCGGGGTACTTCCCCTCGAACGTCGTCGCGTAGTCGGCGAAGGTCGTGTCGACCAGGTCGGTGCGGTTGGTCAGCACAGTGATCTCGCCGGCCGGCTCGCCGGAGTCGTTCCCCGCCGATCCGCCGGAGCAGCCGGCGAGCGCGAGGGAGGACGTGACGGCGACGGCGACGATGCCGGTCAGCGTGGTCCTGCGGTTTCTGGTGGGTCGTTGCACGGGTGTTCTCCTCGGTAGGGCGTCGCGGTGCGACGGTGAGTGCAGTGGGTGCGGGACGGAGGTCAGTGACGTGCCTGCCACCAGTGCCGGATCGTCGGGAGGTACTGGCGCACCAGCGACTCCAGCCACGACGGCACGTGGGGGTGGGGCGAGGGCCCGGCCGTCGGCGGCGCGGTGGGAGTCGTCGGCGGTGCGGTGGGCGTCGGCGTCGCCGGGGTGGTCGGCGTCGTCGTGGGCGGAGCGGTCGGCGTCGGCGTCGGGGCGGGCCCGGCGGCGACCACCGTCGCCACGTCGTCGACGGTGAGGACTCCGGTCCCCGATCCGTTCACGTAGAGGGCGTACCGGGTCACCGAGGTCAGGTCGAGATCGGCCTCCGGGGCCCACGACGGCGGAGCGAAGGCTGAGAAGGGGACGACGGTCGGCCCCTCCGTCGCCGGGGTGACGGAGGCCTCCCAGTAGGCGCCGTTCGCGACGAACTGCACCGAGAACGGGGCCGCGGCGTCCACGTCGAGGGTCAGCCCGGAGTAGCCCCACCAGTTCTGCGGAGCATCGAACGTCTTCACGACGCCCGCGTAGCCGGCCGTGCCCGTGTCGTAGTCGAAGCGCGCGGCGCTGCCGGCGCCGGAGGGCACCAGCGTCGGCGCGATGGTGCCGCCCCCGCTGTTCCGGACGTAGGCCTCGCGGACCGCCGCGTCGTCGGCGTAGCCCTCGAAGTCGTCGACCACGACGGGCTCCGTCGGCACGGCCGAGGTCTCGAACGAGCGGACCTCGGACACGGTGGAGCCGACGCCGTTCACGGCGGTCACCCGCCAGGAGTAGCGCGTCTCGGGGGCGAGGTCGACGTCCGGGCGGACGGTGGTCGCGGTGAGCCCGGTCGTCTCCACGATCGGGTCGGAGAGGTCCTCCGACGCCGAGAGGGTGAAGCGGTAGAACGCGGCGTCGGCGGTGGGCTCCCATGAGAACGCGGGGGTCGCGGTGATCCCGTCGGCGCCGGCGGCCGGCGCGACGAGCGCGGGGGCGGCCGGGGCGCCGAGCGGAGCGGCGTTCGGCGAGAAGAGGTTCACGGAGCCGATCTGCGGCGTCCACGCCTCGCCCGGGCCCTGCGGCCATGAGACGCGCAGCTGGTTCACGCCGGAGAGGCCGCGCACCGACAGCGTGTACTGCTTCCAGTTCCCGGTGCCGCCGCGGGTGTCGACCGCGATCGGCGCCCACGTCGCACCGTCGGCCGAGCCCTCCACGGTGAGCGGGGCGACCGGCTGGTCGGGCCAGTACCAGGCCGTCACGTCGGCGCCGCTGATGTCGTCGAAGCTCCAGGTGAGGCTCGCCGGATCGGTGCTCTCGCGCTTCACGCGGGAGACGTCTCCGCCGAACTGCGCGGGCGAGCCGGAGTCGATCGCGAGGCTGCCCGTGCGGGCCGACACCTTCGAGAAGTCGTCGAGCGGGTCCGCGAGGGCCACCGCCTCCGCCGCGCTCGTGACGGTGGCGCGCTCGAGGGTGGCGCTGCCGCTCCAGGAGAGGCGGACGGCGTCGCCGTCGAGGCCGACCGCCCGGAGGGCGCCGCCGTCGACCGTGGTCGCGGCCGGAGTCCAGGTCGTCCCGTCGGTGCTCGTCGAGACGGTCGCGGCCGAGGGGTCCGAGAGGAGGAACTCGGCGGCGGTCACGCCGTCACGCTGCCAGGTGATGCTCGCAGCGCCCGTCGCGGCGACGACTCCGCCGGCCGGCGTCGGCTCGAGCCGCGCGTTCTCGTGTGCCGAGCTGAGGGTCCAGGTCTGCAGCGGATCGACGAGCACCGTGCCGGCCTCGGGCGCGGCCACGGGGTCGGAGGCGGGGCCGGGGCGATCGCCCTCGCCGACCGCGACCACGCGGTAGCGCGCTCCGTCGGGCGAGTCGTAGTCGGTGACCGGGGAGGCGGAGGCGGAGACGGCGCCGTCGGTCACGTCGCTCCAGGCACCGCCGTCGACCGAGCGCTGCACGAGATAGCCCTGCGCTCCCGCGGTCCCGCGCCACGAGACGGTGGTGATGCCGTACACCTGGTCGAGGGCCGTGACGAGCGGGGCGCCGAGCTCGTGCCGGCCGGGCGTGCTGCCGACGGCCGCGCTGTAGCGCTCGACCGCGTCCACGCTCTCCCGCTCCCGCGCCGAATCGCCCGGGTAGTGGAGGGTGAAGCCGTCGTCGTGCGGGACGAAGCCCCCGCGGTCGTTGTTCCCGAACAGCGACCAGAAGAACATGCCCGAGACGTTCCGGTCGGCCGCGGCCGCGTCGAGCAGCGTGGCGGAGGCGGCCGTCGAGGCGTACTCCCCCGCGATGTAGACCTTGCCCGCGTCCGCGACGGTCCGCGCGTCGGCCGAGACCCGCTCGGCGGTCGGCGGGTAGTAGTGGACGTCGACGATGTCGAGGTCCGGCGACGCGAGGGTGTCGGGATCGATGTCGAAGCGGCGGCCGGCGGCGACGAGCTGCTCCGGGGCCTTCTCCTTCAGGTGCGCGACCTGGGCGTCGATCCACTCGCGGGTCATGCCCTCGAGCTCGTTGCCCAGCTCCCACGCCATGATCGTCGGGTCGTCGACGAAGCGCGTCCCGGTGATCGTGTTCGTGTGGTCGAGCACGTGGTCGACGTAGTCCTGGTATGCCGCGATCGCGGCCGGATCGGTGTAGAAGTCGTCCGACTCGAGGCCGAGCGGAGTCGTGAAGTCGCGGTGACCGCCGTGGTAGTACTCCCACTGGTCGGTGAGCGGCAGCACCAGGCGGATGCCGAGGGTGCCCGCGTAGGCGACCGCGAAGTCGATGGTGCGGAACGCCTCCTCGTTGTACTCGCCGAGCCGCGGCATCAGCGCGAGCGGGTCGGCGTCGTCCTGGCTGGTCGACGTCATCATGTGCGAGCGCACGACGGTGACACCGAGCCCGGCCGCCGCGTCGAGGGCGTCTTTGATGCGGAAGTAGGTCGGGTAGTCGATCCCGCCGACGTTCTCGTCGAGGCCGAGCCAGTAGATGTTCGTCCCGCTGGCGCGGAAGCGCTCGCCGTCGAGGGTGAGGGCGCTGCCGTCGCGCTGGACGAACGCGGTGTTGGCGCTGGTCCAGTCGGCCGGCGCGGCCTGGGCGGAGGACGCGGTCGCGACGAGGGTCGAGGCGACGACGGCGGCGATCGCTCCGCCGGCGAGGGCCGAGCGGAGGCGGGAGCGCCTCGGGGCGGGCGGTGCTGCGGCACGGGTCATGTGTGTTCCAGGGCTCCTTCGACCGGGGTGGAGGACCGGCTCGCGTCGTTCCGCTCTCGGGATCGGGGCTCGTCGCCCCGCCCTCGTCGGCCGGTCCTCGGACAGACTCCCCTGTCCTCCCCGTCGAGGTCAATATCAAAAGTAAATAATTTATGTAACGAATCGAGACGGCAGTGCGAGCACGCGGGGCGTGGCGACGGCCGTCGACCGACGGTCGGAGATGCTCAGGCCGCCGGCGCGCCCGTGGATCCGCGCGGGACGATCACGACGGCGGGGCTGCTGATCGCACGGCTCTCGCCACCCGCGATGCCGGCCAGGAGCTCCCGACCGGCGAGCATCCCGATGACCTGCACGTCGTGCGAGACCGCCGAGAGCGGGGGCTCGCTGAGCTGGCACTGCGCGGAGTCGTCCCAGGCGAGGAGCGAGAGCTCGCCCGGGACGGCGAGACCGCGATCGCGGGCCTCGTCGAGTCCGCCGAGCGCCATCAGGTCGCTGTCGAAGACGACCGCCGTCGGCCGCTCGTCGCCGTCGAGCAGGGCCGCCAGAGCACGGGCCCCGGAGGCCCGCGAGTAGTCGCCCCCGGCCGTCGGTCCGGACACTCCGTGCCGCGCGCACTCCTGCGCGAACGTCTCCTCGCGGATGCGCGTGTGCAGCAGCTCCGCGGGTCCGGCGACGCGGCCGAGCCGGGAGTGGCCCTGACCGGCGAGGAAGTCGACGGCCGCGCGCATCGCGTTGTCGTCGTCCGTCCACACCGCGCGGAAGCCGACGGCGGCGCTCGGCGGGCCGATCACGACGGCGGGGAGGCCGAGGCCGAGCACGAACTCCGGCCGCGGATCCCCGTCCTCGAGGTCGACCAGGATCACGCCGCTCACCTCGCCGTCCTCGCTCCACCGCCGATAGGTCGCGAGCTCGGCGTCGGCGTCGGGCAGGACGTTGAGGAGCACCGAGTAGCCCGAAGGGCGGACCGCCCGCTCGACACCGGCGATGAACTCGTGGAAGTACGGCTCCGCGCCCATGATCTCGGTCGCCCGCACCAGGGCCAGGCCGATCGGTCTCGTCCGCGTCATCGCCACCGCCCTTCGTCGCCCGTCCAGAGTAGGGGGCCGATCGGCGGCGGAGCCGTCCCGTACGCTGACGAGCGGAACGGGAGGTGACGGCATGGCACGGCGCGAATCGACACCCGCGGCCCCCGGGAGCCGCGCCCTCGTCGTGGACCTGATCCGCTCCTCCGGGCCGATCAGCCGCGTCGAGCTGACCGCCGCGACCGGCCTCACCCAGCCCGCGATCTCGATGATCGTGCGCAAGCTCCTCACCGACGGCATCGTCCGCCAGACCGGCTCGACCTCGACCGGGGGCAAGCCGCGGCAGCTGCTCGAGATCAACGCGCGGGCGAGGATCGCCATCGGCCTGCAGCTCGGCTTCGAGTCGATCACCCTGGTCGCCACCGACACGGGCGGAGGCGTGATCGCACGCCAGCAGATCGACGGCGCCGCGCTCGCCTCCCCGGAGGAGGTCACCGCGCGCCTGGTCCGGGCCTACGACGACTTCATCCGCGGGACCGGGATCGACCGCGGCTCGATCGCGGGCGTGGCGGTCGTCGCTCCCGGCCCGATCGACCAGGCCGCGGGCCGCGTCCTCGGCCCGCCGACGCTGCACCACTGGCGCGACCACCCGCTCCGCCAGGAGCTCGGCGCCGGTCTGGGCGCGCCGATCCTGCTCGACAACGACGCCGCCGCCGCCGCGATCGGCGAGTTCTGGAGCCGCGGCGTCTCGCGGCACCGCACCTTCGGGAGCATCTACGTCGGCACCGGCATCGGGGCCGGCGTCGTCCTCGACGGCGCACTGCTGCGCGGGGCGAGCTCGAACGCGGTCGAGATCGGCCACGTCACGATCGTGCCGGGCGGGCGCGAGTGCTTCTGCGGCAACGTCGGCTGCCTCGAGCGGTACGCCTCGCCGACGGTGGTCGTGGAGGAGGCGCGCTCCGACCGCGCCGCGTTCGCCGACCTCGACCTCGCCTTCCGCGCCGAGGAGCACGCCCGCGACTTCGACGTGCTCAGCCTGGCGGCGATCAACGGCCATCCGGCGGCCCTCGCCCTGATCGAGCGCGCGGCCGGGCACCTGGCCGACGGCGCTCTGATCCTGGCCAACCTGTTCGACCTCGACGAGCTGGTCCTCACCGGCCCCGGAGTCGCCATCGCCGGCTCGATCCACACCCGCGCGATCCGCGCCCGCCTCGACGAGCGCCGCTTCGCCCGCCGGGCCCACCCGATCGAGGTCGAGCTCTCGAGCAACCCGCGCGACGCGGCCGCCGTCGGAGCGTCCTCCCTCGTGCTGCAGAGCACCCTCTCGCCCGGGCACGGGCCGGTGCTCCTGCAGCCCGGAGGGCGCGATGGCTGAGGCCGTCGTCTCCGCCGGCCGGCTGCTCGGGCGGACCGTCGCGACGCCGGACGGAGCGGCGCACGCGTTCCTCGGGGTGCCCTACGCGGGCGACCCCCGGCGCTTCCTCCCGGCTCCGCCGCTCGAGGCCTGGAGCGGACGGCGCGAGGCGCTGGAGCCCGGACCGCGCGCTCCGCAGACGTCGGGTGGAAGCGAGACCGGCTGCCTGACCGTGAACGTCTGGACGCCGGAGGCAGCCGAGGCCTGCCCGGTGATCGTCTGGATCCACGGAGGGCTGCACGTCGCCGGCTCCCCCTCCGAGCCCTTCTGCGACGGAGCACGGCTCGCCGCCCGGACCGGCACCGTCGTCGTGGCGCTCGGCCACCGGCTCGGCGCGCTCGGATTCCTCACCGTGGACCACCTCCTCGGCCACGAGTACCGCGACTCCGCGAACGCGGGCCTGCACGACACCGTCGCCGCGCTCGAGTGGGTCCGCGACGAGATCGCGGCGTTCGGAGGAGACCCCGGTCGGATCACGCTGGCCGGCCAGTCCGCCGGCGCGACGTCGGCCGCGATGCTGCTCGCAGCGCCCCGCGCCGAGGGCCTCTTCGCGCGAGCAGTGCTGCAGAGCGCGAACCCCGAGCGCGTCGGGTCCCGCGAGTACGGCGAGGAGGCGACGGCGGAGCTGCTGGACCTGCTCGGCGCGCCGCCGGAGCGGCTCCTCGACCTGCCCTGGCCTCGCCTGATCAAGGCGCAGGACCGCCTGCTCGCCCGCCGCTCGGCCGCGGGTCCGAACACCGTCGCCGTGTTCCGGGCGGGCCTCGACGGCCGCCTGCTGACCCGCGACCCGGTGTCCGCCGTCGCGGCGGGAGCCTCGAGCGGAGTGGATCTCGTCGTGACGACGAACGTCAACGAGGGCTCGGGCTCCGTCGACCTCCGGGCTCCCGACTCCGTCGAGCTGCGCGCACAGCTCGACCGGCACGTCGCCGACCTGCTTCCGGGAGGGGACGCGGGGGCCTATCGAGAGGCTCTGGCGGCCGACCTGGGCCGCACCCCCTCGGACGCCGAGGCCCTGGAGGCGTGCCTCGCCGACGAGATCTACCGGCAGCCGAGTCTGCGGCTGCTCGACGCCCGGGCCGCAGCGACCGGATCGACGCGCGCCGCCCTGTTCGCCTGGCGCGCCGACGACTCCCGCGGCGCGACCCACTCCCTCGAGCTGCCCTTCCTCTTCCGCAGCCTCGACGACGCCCGTGGCACGATCGGGCCCGCCCCGCAGCGCCTCAGCGACGAGGTCTCGTCGCGCTGGGCCGCCTTCGCGGCGACGGGCGACGCCGGCTGGCCCGAGTACGGATCCGAGCGCACGACGCTCGTGCTCGACGACCCCGTCCGGATCGTCGACGCTCCCCGCGAGCACCTGCGCCGCCTGGTCGCGTCCCACCGCCGCTGATCCCACCGGCCACTGGCCCCGTCCAGGCGGTTAGGTTAGGTTAACCTTCGCAACCCACACCACCCCCTTCGAAGGATCGCCGTGCCCGCCACTCGCACCCCCCTCCGCCTGACCGCCGTCGCCTCGCTCGGCCTCGCCGCGCTGCTGCTCACCGCCTGCTCGGGAGGAGCCGACGCCGGCTCCGAGGGCACGTCCGAGAGCAGCGCCGCCGAGAGCAGCGAGGGCTTCCCCGTCACCGTCGACCACGCCTTCGGCAGCACCACCGTCGAGTCGGCCGACCGCGTCGTCGCGACGAGCTGGACCAACCAGGACGTGGCGCTCGCGCTGGGCGTGACCCCGGTCGGCTTCACCCGCGCCTCCTACGGCGACGAGGACGGCGACGGCCTGCTGGTGTGGACGAAGGAGGCGCTCGACGCCTCCGGCGCCGAGACCCCGACCCTGTTCGACGAGACCGACGGCGTGCCCTTCGAGGCGATCTCGGACCTCAGCCCGACCGTGATCCTCTCGGCCTACTCCGGCATCACCCGGCAGGACTACGACACGCTCAGCCAGATCGCCCCCACCGTCGCCTACCCGGGCCTGCCCTGGGGCACGACCTGGCAGGACTCCGCGAAGCTCGACGGCGCCGCGCTGGGCCTCGAGGACGAGGCCGTCGCGAAGGTCGGCGAGATCGAGAGCGACATCACGCAGACCACCGCGTCCTACCCGCAGCTCGCAGGCACCACGTTCATGTACGGCTGGTACGACCCGACCGACGCGAGCACCTTCACCTACTACACGCCGAACGACGCGCGCGTGAAGTTCGTCGAGGACCTCGGACTCGACGTCGCCCCGAGCGTCGCCGAGCTCTCCGGCGACTCGGAGGCGTTCAGCGGCACGATCAGCTCCGAGAACGCCGACCAGCTCGACGCCGACGTGCTCGTCGTCTACGGCGACGACACGACCCTCGCCGCGCTGCAGGCCGACCCGCTGCTCTCCAAGATCCCGGCCGTCGAGCGCGGCTCCGTCTACGTGCTGGAGGACGGCTCCTCCGCCGCCATGGCCACCTCGTCGCCGAACCTGCTCAGCATCCCGTGGGTGCTCGACGAGTACACCGCCGGCCTCGCCGCGGCCGCCGACAAGGTGTCGTGACCCGCACCGCACCCACCCGGAAGACGAGGGCGACCGCGCTGGCGGTCGCCCTCGTCGCGCTGGCCGTCGCCTCGGTCCTCTCGCTCGTGTACGGCTCCCGCGAGATCCCGCTCGGCGAGGTCTGGCCGGCGCTGACCTCGCCCGATCCGGCGTCCATCGTCGACGCGGCGGTGCAGGGGCGGGTGCCGCGGACGGTCCTCGCGATCCTGGTCGGCGCCGCGCTCGGGCTCGCCGGAGCCGTGATGCAGGGCCTGACCCGCAACCCGCTCGCCGATCCGGGCATCCTCGGCCTCAACTCGGGCGCCTCGCTCGCGGTCGTGCTCGGGATCGCCGGGGTCGGCGCGACGAGCCTGCCGCAGTTCATCTGGCTCGCGTTCCTCGGAGCCGCCGCCGCCGGGGCGTTCGTCTACGCGGTCGCGTCGCTCGGCCGCGAGGGCGCCACTCCGCTGAAGCTCGCCCTCGCCGGAGCCGCCACCGCCGCCGCGCTCACCTCCCTCATCAGCGCGGTCCTGCTCACCCAGGAGACCACGCTGAACCGCTTCCGCTTCTGGCAGGTCGGCGGAGTCGGCGGCGCCGAGACCGCGAGCATCCTGCAGGTCGTCCCGTTCCTCGCGGTCGGCGCGGTGCTGGCCCTGTCCAGCGCGCGGGGGCTCGACGCCCTGGCGCTCGGCGACGACCTGGCGACCGGCCTCGGCCGGCGCGTGGGGCGCATCCGCCTGGTCGCGGGGCTCGCGGCCGTGCTGCTCTGCGGCGCCGCGACCGCGATCGCCGGACCGATCGGCTTCATCGGCCTGGTCGTCCCGCACCTCGCCCGCCGCGTCACGGGCCCCGCGCACGCCTGGCTGCTGCCCTCCTCCGCTCTGCTCGGCGCCCTGCTGCTGCTCGTCGCCGACGTGGTCGGCCGGGTGGTCGCCCGGCCGAGCGACGTCGAGGTGGGCATCGTGACCGCGCTGATCGGCGCCCCGGTGCTCATCGCGATCGTGCGCCGCTCGAAGGTACGGGCGCTGTGAGGACCGCGGAGGCGCCCGCTGCGGTCGGCATCGCGGCCGGCCGCACGCTGCGCCGTCGGCGCACGGTCATCGGCTGCGCGGTCCTCGCGGTGCTCGCGCTGGCGCTCGTCGTCGTCTCGCTCACGGTCGGCAGCACGGTCTACTCGGTGCCGGAGGTCGTCCGCGTGATCCTCGGCGAGACCGTGCCGGGCGCCTCCTTCACCGTGGGCACGCTGCGGCTGCCGCGCACCATCACGGCCGTCCTGGTGGGCGTGGGCTTCGGGATGGGCGGCGTGATCTTCCAGACGATGCTGCGCAACGCCCTCGCCAGCCCCGACATCATCGGCATCACGTCGGGGGCGAGCGCGGCGGCCGTCGTCGCGATCGCGTTCTTCGGGCTCTCGGGCGGCGCGGTCTCGGTGATCGCGGTCGCGGCCGGGCTCGCGACGGCCCTGATCATCGCCGGGCTGGCCGAGGGCGGCGGAGTGATCGGGGCGCGGCTGATCCTCATCGGCATCGGTGTCGCGGCGATGTTCCAGAGCGTGATCGCCTACGTGCAGACCCGCGCCGACTTCGAGGACGTCCAGGAGTCGCTGCGCTGGCTGACCGGCAGCCTCAACTCGGCCGCCTGGCCCTCCGTCCCGCCGCTCGCGCTGACGATGCTCGTGCTGGTGCCGCTGGCCCTGCTGCTCTCGGGCCGGCTCGGCGTGCTGCAGCTCGGCGACGAGTCGGCGACCGCGCTCGGGCTCGACGTGCGGCGCAGCCGGCTGGCACTGCTCGCGGTCGGAGTCGGCCTCGTGGCCGTCGCGACCGCCGCCACCGGCCCGATCGCGTTCGTCGCCTTCGTCTCGGGGCCGATCGCGCGGCGGATCCTGCCGAGCGCGCGCACGCTGCTGATCCCCTCCGCCCTGGTCGGCGCGGTCGTGGTGCTCGCCGCCGACCTGCTCGCCCAGTACGTCGTCGGCGCGCTGTTCTCGGGCGCGCGCTTCCCGGTCGGCGTCGTCACCGGCGCCCTCGGCGCCCCCTTCCTGCTCTGGCTCCTCGCCCGCCGCAACCGCTCCGGAGGCTCCCTGTGACCGACGCCCCGCCCACCCTCGCCGCCGACGCGGTCACCCTCGCCTACGACGAGCGCGTGGTGGTCGACGGGCTCTCGCTCGCCGTGCCGCCCGGCCGGATCACGGTGATCGTCGGCGCGAACGCCTGCGGCAAGTCGACGCTCCTGCGCGCGATGGCGCGGCTGATCACCCCGCGCTCGGGGAGCGTCCTGCTCGACGGGCGCGCGATCCACCGGCTCCCGACGCGCCAGGTCGCGCAGCAGGTGGGGCTGCTGCCGCAGACCCCGATCGCGCCGGAGGGGATCGCCGTCTCGGACCTGGTCGCCCGCGGCCGCTACCCGCACCGGGGCCTGTTCGGCCGCGGCTCCGGATCGGACGACGACGCGATCGTCGAGGAGGCGCTGCGCGACACCGGCACGCTCGAGCTCGCCGACCGCCCCGTGGACGAGCTCTCGGGCGGGCAGCGCCAGCGGGTGTGGATCGCGATGGCCCTCGCCCA
>NZ_PSUC01000107.1:0-11620 GCF_002931635.1 Rathayibacter sp. AY2B7
CCCTCGAGGGGGAGCGGGCCTTCCGCGTGAGTCGCGACTACGCCGAGAGGGGCTCGTAGTCGGTGTAGCCCTCGGCTCCTCCGCCGTAGACCGTCTCCTGGACGACCTCGTTCTCGGGGTGCCCGCCCTGCCAGCGCTCGACCAGGTCGGGGTTGGCGATCGCCGGGCGGCCGACGGCCACGGCGTCGGCGTGGCCCTCGCTGATCAGCTCGGTCGCCTCCTCGCGGCTGGTCGGCGAGCCGAAGCCGCTGTTGGCGATGAAGACGCCGTCGAAGCGCGAGCGGAGGTCCTGGACCAGCTCGCCGGCGGGCTCGGCGTGCAGGACGCTGAGGTAGGCCAGGCCGAGCGGGGCGAGCCCGTCGACGACGGCCTCGTAGGTGGCGCGCACGTCGTCGGCGTCGGTCTCGACGACGTCCTGGATGTTGTGGGCCGGCGAGAGGCGGATGCCGACGCGGCCCGCTCCGACCTCGTCGACGATCGCGCGGGTGACCTCGAGCGGGAACGCGGCGCGCTCGGCCGGGGTCCCGCCGTACTGGTCGGTGCGCACGTTGGAGACGGGCGAGAGGAACTCGTGCAGCAGGTAGCCGTTGGCGCCGTGCACCTCGACTCCGTCGAAGCCGGCGTCGATCGCGCGGCGGGCGGCGGCGACGAACTCGTCGCGGACGGTCGCCAGCTCCTCGGTGGTCAGCGCGTGCGGCACCGGGAACGGCTTCTTGCCGGAGGGGGTGTGCACCTCTCCGTCGATGGCGACGGCGCTCGGGGCGACGATGCGGTCGGTGCCGGTGATCTCGGTGTGCGAGACGCGGCCCGCGTTCATCAGCTGCATGACGATGCGCCCGCCCGCGGCGTGCACGGCGTCGGCGACGGCGCGCCAGCCCGCGGCCTGCGCGTCGGTCTCGATGCCGGGCTGCCCGGCGTAGCCCTTGGACTCGGCGCTGGGGAAGACGCCCTCGCTGATCAGCAGGCCCATGCTCGCGCGCTGGGCGTAGTACTCGGCGACGATCGCGCCGGGCACGCCCTGCTCGTCGGAGCGCAGTCGCGTCATCGGTGCCAGGACGATGCGGTTGGGGAGGTCGAGGTCGCCGGCGGTGAGGGGGGAGAACGGATCCACGGGATCGCCTTTCTACGGAGCTGTCTCAGGGGGCTGCCCTGAGGGGGGAGGCACGTGCACCTGCGGCGCACTCCGGGCGACAACCGCGAGCGGAGCACGGTCATTCCTCCTCCCGGCGTTCTCCCATCCCCCGCGCCCCGGGCACGCGGTCGACGGCCTGCCGCCTCCCGACCCCTGCTCGGACACCCGGGCTGTCTACACTCGGGAGGCGACGACGAAGGAGTGTGCGCGATGCCGGCGAGACCCCACCACCCCGTGAGCTCCCGGCTGCTGCCGGCGCTCGCGGCCCTCCTGATCGCCGCGGTCCTCGCGCTGGTCCCCGCGACCGCGGCGACGGCCGAGTCGCCCGTCTCCTTCTCCTCCTCCACCGTCCTCGACTCGGTCGGGGTGCTGAGCTCCGGAGAGACCGCCGAGATCGAGCAGGCCTCGCGGGCCCTCTACGACCAGCACCGCGTGCAGCTGTTCGTCGCCTTCGTCGACTCCTTCACGGATCCGTCCGACCGCGCCGCGTGGGCGGACGAGACCGCGACCCGCAACGGACTGGGCACCGACGACGTCCTCCTGGCCGTCGCGGTCGACGCCCGCCAGTACCAGGTGTCGGTCGCGCAGGGCTTCGCCCTCGACGACGCGCAGGTCTCCTCGCTCCAGTCCGACGACATCGAGCCGAGGCTCGCCGACGGCGACTGGGCCGGAGCCGCGGTGGCCGCCGCCGACGGGATCGGGCAGCGCCTCGACGCGCCCAGCGCCGGCGAGTCCCTCGGCTCGGGGCTGCTGATCGCGCTCGGCGTGCTCGCGGCCCTCGTCGTGGTCGGCCTCGTGGTGCTGCTGCTCGTCCGCCGCGCGCGGAAGCGCCGCGCCCAGGAGGCGGTGGAGGCCTCGATCGACGAGCTCGCCACCCGTGCCGGGTCGGCCCTCGTCCACGCCGACGACGCCGTCCGCACCAGCGAGCAGGAGGTCGGCTTCGCGGAGGCGCAGTTCGGCGCCGACGCGACCGGCGCGTTCCGCGAGGCGCTCGTCACCGCGAAGCGCCTGCTCGGTGAGGCCTTCACCCTGCAGCAGCGCCTCGACGACACCGAGCCGGAGACCGATCAGGAGCGCCGCGACGGCTACCAGCGCATCCTCCAGCTCTGCGCCGACGCCGAGCAGACGCTCGACGAGCGCGCGAGTGCGTTCGAGGAGCTGCGCGACCTCGAGAAGAACGCGCCGCAGGTCGCCGCCGCGCTCTCGGCCCGCGCCGCCGAGGTCGGCGACCGCCTCCCCTCGGCCCGCGCCCGCCTCGCCGAGCTCGCCTCCCGCTACGCGCCGACCGCGATCGACGACGTGGGCGACGACGCCGACCAGGCCGAGGACCGCCTCCGCTTCACCCGCGACCAGCTCGCCGGCGCCCAGCAGGCGCTGCAGGCCGGCGACTCCGGCCGCGCCGCCGTGCTGCTGCGCGCCGGGCAGCAGGCCGCCGAGCAGGCCTCCGGACTCGTCGACGCGGTGGCCACGCGCGGCGACGAGCTGCAGAAGGCGGAGGCGTCGCTCGCCGGCCGCATCGCCGAGATCCGCGCCGACGTGGCGCAGGGACGAGCGCTCGCCGCCTCCCCGGACGCGGAGTCCGCCGCTCAGGCGCAGAACGTCGCCGCGGCGGTCGCCTCGACCGAGGCCGCCCTCGACGACGTCGAGCGCGCCGCCTCCGTGCGGCCGAACGACCCGCTCGCCCTGCTCGAGGCCCTCACCGCCGCCGACGCCACGATCGACGCCGCCGTCGGCGGGTTCCGCGACGCGCAGGCCCAGCGCGAGCGCGAGCGGGCCGCCCTCGGCGCCGAGCTCACCTCCGCCCGCAGCCGCGTCTCGGCCGCCGAGGACTTCATCGCGGCCCGCCGCGGCGCGGTCGGCTCGGAGGCGCGCACCCGCGTCGCCGAGGCCGCCCGCTCGGCCGAATACGCCGAGCGCATCGCCGCCACCGACCCCCGCGAGGCTCTCGCCTCCGCCCAGCGCGCCTCGCAGCTCGCCCAGCAGGCGCTCGAGCGGGCGCGGGCCGACGCCGGCGCCTACTCCGCCCCGAACGCCGTCGGCAGCCCCTACGGAGGCGACACGACCGGCGCGTTCCTCGGCGGGATCCTGGTCGAGTCGCTCCTGGGAGGCGGACGCCGCAGCGGCTACCGCTCGGGCGGCTTCGGCGGAGGCGGGTTCAGCGGCGGCTTCGGCGGAGGCGGCTCGTCCCGGCGCTCGGGCGGCGGCGGCTTCGGCGGCGGGCGCAGCAGCGGCGGAGGCGGACGCCGCGGCGGCGGCGGGCGCTTCTGAGCGCCCCCGGGCATCCGCGCAGGACCGACGGCCACCACCTCCCCCACGACTCCGGCACCACCTCCGACATCCGGCACCACCCACGACGCAAGGAGAGACACCCATGGCTCAGAGACAGTCGATCTTCGGCCGCATCGCGCAGCTCGCGAAGGCCAACATCAACGCGCTCCTCGACCAGGCCGAGGACCCGCAGAAGATGCTCGACCAGATGGTCCGCGACTACACCGACAGCATCCGCGACGCCGAGGCGGCGATCGCCACCACGATCGGCAACCTGCGCCTGCTCGAGGACGACTACCGCGAGGACGTGCAGAACGCCCAGGAGTGGGGCGGCAAGGCCCTCGCCGCGAGCCGCAAGGCCGACGAGCTGCGCACCGGCGGGAGCGCCGGCGACGCCGACAAGTTCGACGCGCTGGCCAAGGTCGCTCTGCAGCGCCAGATCCAGTCCGAGAAGGAGGCGAAGGACGCCGAGCCGACCATCGCCTCGCAGACCGAGGTCGTCGACAAGCTCAAGTCGGGCCTGAACCAGATGCGCGAGAAGCTGCAGCAGCTCTCGAGCAAGCGCGACGAGCTGATCGCGCGCGCGAAGACCGTCGAGGCGCAGAGCCAGGTCCAGGACGCCGTGAAGAGCATCGACCTGATGGACCCGACGAGCGAGGTGAGCCGCTTCGAGCAGAAGATCCGCCGCGAGGAGGCGCGCGTCCGCGGCGCGGAGGAGCTCGCCTCCTCGAGCCTGGACGCGCAGTTCGAGTCGCTCGAGGACCTCGGTGAGATGACCGAGGTGGAGGCGCGCCTCGCCGCGCTCAAGTCCGGCCGCCCGCAGGACTCGATCGGCTCCTGAGCCCGTGCGCCTCCGGCGGTCCCGCCGGAGGCGCACTCCCCTTCCCGACACGCGCGGAGCGAAGGCTGGCAATCGCCATGGTGCGGTGCCGCCGCCGTCCCCGTAGTGTTCACACCAGGTTGCCCTTGACCCCGGTCGCCCTGATGCCGCGTCCGGCCCCTACCGACGCGGTGAACCATGAGCGGACCGCCCCCGTCGGGATCGCTCGCCGAGAGACCGTCGACGCCGACGGTCACCACGAAGAGCGAGGCGCCGATGAGCACCCCCACCACCACGTCCGTCACCGGAGGCGCCCCCCGCGTCGTCCGCACCCGTCCCCGCGCCGACGGCCGCGTCAACCCGACGACCGAGTACTCCGGTCTCCTCAGCACGGTCCGCGACGCGGGGCTCCTCCGCCGCCGCACCGGCTTCTACTACACGATGTTCGGCGCGCTGGTCCTCGCGCTCGGCGGCATCGTCACCGGCTTCGTCCTGCTGGGCGACTCCTGGTTCCAGCTCCTGCTCGCCGCCGCCCTCGGCATCGTGCTGACGCAGTTCGCCTTCCTCGCCCACGAGGCCTCGCACCGCCAGGTGTTCGAGTCCGGCAAGGCCAACGACGTCGCCGGCCGCACCCTCGCGAACCTCTTCGTCGGCATCAGCTACTCCTGGTGGATGACCAAGCACAGCCGCCACCACGCGAACCCGAACGTGCTGGGCAAGGACCCGGACATCGAGCGCGACGTCGTCTCCTTCACCGCCGAGGACGCGGCCCGCTCGCGCGGCCTCTACGCCTGGCTCACCCGCCGCCAGGGCTACGCGTTCTTCCCGCTCCTGCTGCTCGAGGGCCTCAACCTGCACCTGCACGGCTTCCGCACCGTGTTCGGCAAGGGCAAGGTCGACAAGCGCTGGGTCGAGATCACCATGCTCGTCACCCGCGTCGGCCTCTACCTCGCCGTCGTCTTCTGGGCCCTCCCCCTCGGCATGGCGTTCGCCTTCGTCGGCGTGCAGCTGGGCGTCTTCGGCCTCTACATGGGCGCCTCGTTCGCGCCGAACCACAAGGGCATGCCGCTGCTGCCGAAGGAGGCGCGCGTCGACTTCCTCCGCCGCCAGGTCCTCACCTCGCGCAGCATCCGCAGCACCTGGTTCACCGACCTCTACATGGGCGGCCTCAACTACCAGGTGGAGCACCACCTCTTCCCGAACATGCCACGCCCGGCGCTGCGCCGTGCGCAGGTCATCGCCAAGGAGTACTGCACCACCCACCAGATCCCCTACACCGAGACCTCGCTGATGGAGTCGTACGCGATCGTCGTCCGCTACCTCAACAAGGTCGGCCTGTCGGCCGGCGGCGACCCGTTCGACTGCCCCGCCGCCTCCGCCTACGGACGCTGAGCACTCCCCCTTCGGAGGCCCCTCGCACCTTCCCGGTGCGGGGGGCCTCCGTCGTTCACGGGAGCGCAAGGGGGTGCCCCCGCGGGCGGCGGAGTCGTAGCGTCGGGACATGAGCAGCTCCGACTACGACATCGAGCCCACCCCCACCGACACGACCGACGGCGCGCGCACGCCCGACCCCGCCACCGAGACCGGCACCTCCGCGGGCCTCGACGAGGTCGGCGGCGCGGCCTCCCCCCTGGCCGACGGCGTCGGCGCCGACGGCGAGGAGCAGAACCCCCCGCTGCCCGACTGGGGCCCCACCGACGGCGTCCACGGCACCGACGCCGAGACCGACGCCTCGGGCACCGAGCAGCACTGACTCGGCTCCGCGAGGGACCTCCCCGGCCGGTCGGCGAACGTTCCGACCGCGTTCCGAGGAGGTCCCTCCGTGTTCGCCGGAGGGTCGGCCGGCGCTCGGGCGGCGCGCCCTACACTGGCGAAATGCAGCCGACCGAACGCGCCCTCCGCGTGATCTCCTACAACCTCCGGGAGCACCGAGCGCACGCCGAGATCGCCCCCCTCGCCGCCCGCCACGACATCGACGTCCTGTGCCTGCAGGAGTGCGACACCACGAAGCTGCCGCAGGAGGTGGGCTCGCTCCGGCTCGCGTCCGTCACGGCCCGCAACCGCCTGGGCCTGGCCGTCTACTACTCGCAGGACCGCTTCGAGCTCTCCGGCAGCGCCGCGTTCGAGCTCAGCAAGTCCATGCACGACCGCGTGATGTCCCCCGCTCACGAGCGCCTGCTGGCCGTCCGCCTCGACGACCGCGACGGCGGATCGATCGCCGTCTCCTCCTTCCACGCCGCCCCGCTCTCGGCCGGCAACGCCCTGCGCCGCAAGCAGATCGACGAGGCGCTGAACCGGCTGCGCGAGTACGCGCCGGACACCCCCTCCCTGA
The DNA here is from genome assembly GCF_002931635.1 of Rathayibacter sp. AY2B7. NCBI lineage: Bacteria > Bacillati > Actinomycetota > Actinomycetes > Micrococcales > Microbacteriaceae > Rathayibacter > Rathayibacter sp. AY2B7. The sequence continues at coordinate 6,553 of NZ_PSUC01000107.1, forward strand.
TGGTCGGCGACTACAACTACCCGTGGTTCTTCCGCGGACTCGACCGCCGGATGACCCGGAACGGCTACCTGGTCTCGCGGAGCGACTCCCCCACCTACGCGCGCTACCGCTACTTCAGCGGCCACTTCGACTTCGCGATCAGCGACTCCGTGCGGATCGAGCGGGTCTCCACGCTGCCCCAGGGCGTCTCGGACCACCTCCCGGTGATGGTCGACGCGCACTACGGCGTCCCCGCCGCCTGAGCGCGGGGCCCGCGGGCCCGCGCGGTCGGTAGGCTCAGGGGGTGACGACCCTGATCCTCGCCCGGCACGGAGAGACTGTCTGGCACTCCGAGAACCGCTTCGCGGGCTCCTCCGACATCGCGCTGACCCCCCGGGGCCAGGACCAGGCGGCGACTCTGGCCGCCTGGGCCGTCGACGCCGACCTCGAGGCGGTGTACTCCTCCACCCTGGTCCGGGCCGTGCGCACCGCCGTGCCCGCCGCGCGGGCGGCCCACCTCGAGCTGCAGCCCGACCCGGCGCTGGTCGAGGTCGACTTCGGCCGCGGTGAGGGGCTGACCACCGACGAGATGGAGAAGCGTTTCCCGGACGAGTACCACGCGTGGGTCGCCGCTCCGGCCATCCAGCCGATGCCCGGCGGCGAGTCCGGCCTCGACGCCGTCGCCCGCGCGAACACCTCGCTCGCCCGCATCCACCGCGAGCACCCCGACGGCCGCGTGCTCGTCGTCGCGCACGGCACGCTCATCCGCCTCCTGCTGTGCGCCTACCTCGGCATCAACCCCGAGACCTACCGGCACACCTTCCCCGTGGTCGACAACGTCTCGCTGACCACGCTGCGCTGGGACGCGACCGGCGTCGGCCTGCTCGGCTACAACGTCCCGCCCGTCCAGACGCAGCGGCGCTCCAGCTGAGCGCAGCGGCCGCTCCGGAGCGGCGCCCGGCGAGCGCGGGCTCGATCGGCCTGGTGCTCGGGTCGGTCGCGAGCGTGCAGCTGGGCGCCTCCTTCGCCGTGCTGCTCTTCCCCGCCGCGGGGCCGATCGGCACCGTCACGCTCCGGCTGGTGTTCTCGGCCGTCGTGCTGCTCCTGGTCTGCCGTCCGCGGCTGCGCGGCCACAGCCGGAGCGACTGGGCCACCGTCGCCGCCTACGGTCTCGCCCTCGGCGGGATGAACGCCTGCTACTACGAGGCCATCGCCCGGATTCCGCAGGGCGCCGCCGTCACCCTCGAGGTGCTCGGGCCGCTGACGCTCTCGGTGATCGCAGGGAGGAGCGTGCTGAGCCTGGTCTGGGCGGTGCTCGCGCTGGCCGGAGTGGTGACCCTGTCGCAGGGCGGGTTCTCGGCGCTGGACCCGGTCGGCGTCGGCTTCGCGCTGGGGGCCGCTGTGCTCTGGGCCGCGTACATCGTCTTCGCCGGCCGCACCGGCGGGCGGTTCCAGGGGATCGACGGGCTCGCGCTGGCGCTGGCGGCCGGCGCGATCGTGTCGCTGCCGTTCGGCCTCGCCTCCGCCGGACCCGCCCTGGTGGTGCCGCCGGTGCTGCTCCTCGGGCTCGCCGTGGCGGTGCTCTCCTCCGCGGTGCCCTACGCGCTGGAGCTGCTGGCGCTGCGGCGCCTGCGCTCCTCCACCTTCTCGATCCTGATGTCGCTCTCCCCCGGCGCGGCCGCGCTCTCGGGCTTCCTCGTGCTCGGCCAGCGCCTCAGCGCCGTCGAGGCCGTCGGGATCGCGCTCGTGGTCGCCGCGAGCATCGGGGCGGTGCGGACCGCGCGGACCTCCGCCTGAGCGGGCAGTTCTTTTGTTAGGCTAACTATGTGCCATCGACCGAGACCGCTCAGATCCAGACCCCGCAGACCGATCTCCCGCTGACCTCCCTCGCGGGCGAGGTGCGGGCAGCGGTCGGCCGGCTCGGACGGCGGCTCCGGCAGGAGAAGGCCCAGCACGAGCTCAGCGATCCGCAGTTCAGCGTGCTCGCGCTCCTGCACCGCGAGGGCGCGAAGACCCTCGGCGAGCTGGCCGAGGCGGAGCGGGTCCGCCCACCCTCGATGACCCGCACGGTCGGCTGCCTGGTCGACGAAGGACTCGCGGAGCGCCTGGCCGACCCCGCCGACGGCCGCGTCACCCGCATCCGCCCCACGGAGGCCGGCACCGCACTGGTGCTCGACGTGCGCCGCAGCCGCGACGCCTGGCTCGTGGCGCGCCTCGAGGAGCTCCCTCCCGAGGACCTGCGCCTGCTCCACGACGCGGCGGCGGTCCTGCGCGCGGTGGCCGACCGATGAGCGCGATGTTCCGCTCCCTCGCCGTGCCGAACTACCGCATCTGGTTCGCGGGCGCGATGGTCTCGAACGTCGGCACCTGGATGCAGCGCACGGCCCAGGACTGGATCGTGATCAACGACCTGACCGACCACGACGCGACGGCGCTCGGCGTGACCATGGCGCTGCAGTTCGGACCGCAGCTCGTGATGGTGCCCTTCTCCGGCTTCATCGCCGACCGCTTCGACCGGCGGAAGCTCCTGATGGCCACCCAGGGCGCGATGGGCGCGCTCGGGCTCGGCCTGGGGCTCATCGTCGTGACCGGGGTCGTCCAGCTCTGGATGGTCTACCTCTTCGCCCTGCTGCTCGGCTTCGCCGCGGCGATCGACGCGCCCGTGCGCCAGACCTTCGTCTCGGCGCTGGTCGAGGAGCGCGACCTCACCAACGCCGTCTCGCTGAACTCGGCCTCCTTCAACTCGGCGCGGATGATCGGACCGGCCCTCGCGGGCGTGCTCATCGCCGCGGTCGGCTCCGGCTGGGTCTTCCTCCTCAACGCCGCGAGCTTCCTCGCCGTCCTGCTCTCGCTGCGAGCGCTGCACCGCGACCAGCTCCGCAGCGCCCCGCGCGCCACCCGCGGCCCGGGTGCGCTGCTGGAGGGGTTCCGCTACGTCTCGAAGCGGCCGGACATCCTCGTGGTGCTCGCGATCGTGTTCCTGATCGGCACCTTCGGCCTGAACTTCCCGATCTTCGCCTCGACGATGGCGACGGTCGAGTTCGACATGGGGGCGAGCGAGTTCGGCCTGCTCTCCTCCGCGATCGCCGTCGGCTCGGTGCTGGGGGCGCTCCTCTCGGCTCGCCGCGACCGCCCGAGGCTCCGGCTCATCGTCGGCGCCTCCGCAGCGTTCGGCGTCGCGCTCGCGCTGGCCGGCGTCATGCCGACGGTCTGGGCGTTCGCGATCCTGCTCCCCTTCGTCGGCATCGCGGCGCAGACGCTGATGACCTCGGCCAACGGCTACGTGCAGCTCTCGACCGCCCCCGAGATGCGGGGCCGGGTCATGGCGCTCTACATGGCCATCTTCGTCGGCGGCACCCCGATCGGCGCCCCGCTGATCGGCTGGGTCGCGAACGCCTACGGTCCGCGCCAGGCGATGCTGGTGGGCGCCGCCTCCGGGATCGCGGCGGCCGCCATCGGCCTCGCCTTCCACCTCCGCCTGCGCCGCGCCGTCCGGCTCGCGGCCCCCGGGCCGGAGGCTCTGCCCGCCACCGGCGGAGTCCCCCTGCTGCGCCCGCGCGCCTAAGCTCCGTCGGCCGGTCCGCACGCCGGGCGGATCCGCGGACCGCCCACTGGACGGGTCGCCCCCGACGCGGGGCGCGACCGCCGCCCGCCCTCAGGCCTCGCGGGTGATCTCGACGCGGACGAAGAGCTTCGACGAGCGGGGCCCGGCGAACACCCCGCGCAACGGCGCGATGTCGTTGTAGTCGCGGCCGCGGCCGACGATGACGTGGCGGTCGCCGATGTCGATCAGGTTCGTCGGGTCGTAGCCGCGCCACGCTCCTCCGCAGAACCACTCGACCCAGGCGTGCGACTCCCCCACCACGGTCTCGCCGATCTCGGCGTGCGGCTTGGGGTGCAGGTAGCCCGAGACGTAGCGCGCCGGGATGCCCACCGAGCGCAGCGCCCCGAGGACGATGTGCGTGATGTCCTGGCAGACGCCCTCGCGCGCGGTCCACGACTCCGTCGCGGTGGAGTGCACGCCGGTGACGCCCTGCCGGTAGGTCATCGCCCGGCCGATCGTCTCGGCGATGGTGAGCGCGGCCTCGCACGGCCCGGCCGCCTCGTCCGCGAGCGAGCGCGCCATCGCCGAGAGGTCCTCCGGCGGCGCGGTGCGGTGGGTCTGCTTCGACTGCTCCACGTACTCGGTGCGCGTCTCGACCTGCTCGGACAGCTGATCCCATCCGGTCGGGTGGTCGGGGTGCTGCTTCGGCCGGATCTCGACGAGCGAGGTCGCCGTCAGCGAGAGCTCGCGGTGGGCGTCGAGCACGTCGAACGACGAGACGCGGGTGCCCCAGTAGTCGGTGTAGGCGTGCACCGAGGTCACCGGCCGGATGTCGAGGTTCGAGAACAGCACCAGCTGCCCGTCCGAGGAGGCGGGGAGCATCCGCGCCTCGTTGTAGGACGCGACCACGTCCCCCGCGTAGGTGAAGCCCGTGGTGTGCCTGATGCGCAGCCTGCTCACAGCGCCTCCCCGATCCAGCTCGGCATGACGTTGGTGGGGAAGTACCGCTGGCGGATCGCCTCGGACGCGGCCGAGGTCGCCTCCTGCACGCTGTCCATGTGCCGCGGCAGGTCCTCGAGGATGTCGGTGATCGGCCGGAACTCCAGCTCGCTGCGGATCCGCCCGAGGACGCGCTGCGCGTCGCCGGAGTGGCCGATGCGGCCGGTGCGCGGCTCGATGTCGCGCATGCACGCCTCCGCCCGCGAGACCGAGAAGAGGATCGAGCGCGGGAACAGCCGGTCCAGGAGGAGGAACTCGGCCGCGTTCCGCGCGCTCGGCACGCCCCGGTAGGTGCGCAGGTACGCCTCGTAGGCGCCGCAGGAGCGGAGGATCGTGGTCCAGGAGGGGCCGCTCGCCTCGGTCAGCGAGCGGGTGGCGAGCAGGCGGGCGGTCATGTCGGCGCGCTCGATCGAGCGGCCGAGGGTGAAGAACTGCCAGGCCTCGTCGCGCGAGGTCGCCGACTCGATGATGCCGACGGCGAGGGCGGAGCGCTCGCGCACCCAGCTGAAGAACTCCGACACCCGCTCGCCCGAGACGCGGCGCGGC
>NZ_PSUC01000108.1:0-11216 GCF_002931635.1 Rathayibacter sp. AY2B7
TCGCGCAGGCTGCCGTGGTTGGACAGGATCATCGGGATGTCCACCGCGAGCTGCCCGGCGCGCTGGCGGAAGAGCAGGTCGTTGACGCAGTGCGCGGCGTCGGAGGCCGGTGATCACAGCACCTGCACCGAGGAGGGCGAGGGCGGCGGCTCCGAGGAGACCGCCGTCGAAGCCCGTCGACGGGAGGCCGCCGGCGCCGTGGCCGGGCGCGCCCGGTCCGGCGGTCGGCGTGGAGGTGGGCTCCCCCGGTCCGGCGGTGGGGCCGGCCGTCGGCGTCGCGGTCGGCTCCGGGGTGCCCGTGGGCTCCGGAGTCGCGGTCGGCGTCGGGGTGGGGGTGACCGCCTCGGTGACGTCGACGCTCACGAGGGTCGCGAGTCCCGAGTCGGTGTAGGCGACACGGCCGAGGTAGCGGGCCGGGCCCGCCAGGTTCGACCAGGAGACCGCGTACGCGATCGGCTCGCCCTGCACGGCGTCGACCACGGCGGGGTCGGTGCTCAGCGAGCCGAGACCGTTCTCCGGAGTGATGACGAAGCTACGGAAGTCGAACGTGACGGTCGAGGATCCCGGAGCGGTCGAGTAGACATCGGCCTGGACCGTGTACTCGCCCGGAGCGGGGTCGGCGATGTCGACGCGCTCGTCGGCCGAGCCGGTCGCCGAGGTGAAGACCTTGTCGGTGCTCTCGCTGGTGACGGTGAGGTCGAGGTCGGCCGCGTCGTCGAGCGAGTCGAGGTCGAAGCGGGCGAACTCGGCGCCCTCCGGCACCACGACGGTGGTCGTCAGCGACTTCCCCGTGGGGAGCGTCGCCGAGTGGCCGTCAGCGGCGGTGGCGTCCTCGGCGAGGACACCCTCGGCGAGACCGCTCGCGGTGAGCGGCAGCGCGCCGGTGATGCCGGGCGTGACCGTCACCGTGCCGGTGCCGGTCGAGCCGGTGCCGGAGACCTCGTAGGGCGCGTCCAGCAGGACGGGTCGCACCGCGATCGGGCTGCGGACATCGTGCTCCGCGCTCGCCCAGGTCAGGTAGCCGGCGGCGAACTGGTTGAGCGCCGCCGAGCCGGTGGTGAAGGAGACCGTGTACTCCGCCGTCTGGCCCGCACCCGTGAAGGAGAGGGTCGAGGGCGAGACCACGGTGTCGATCCCGGCGAGGCCGTCGACCGAGGCGGTGTAGGTGCCCGCGCCGGTCGAGGTGACCGTGCGGGTCACGGTCTGCGTGCCCGCGAGGGCGCCGATCGCGATCGAGGCCTGGTTGAGGTCGGACGGGTCGATCGCGGCGATCGGGTCGATCACCGGGTTCGAGGTGAAGACGTAGCCCGCACCCTTGAGGAACGCGATCCAGTCCTCCGTGCCGCTCTGGTAGAGCAGTCCGGGGTCGAGGAACGCCGCCGGGTCGACGTGTCCGGCGCCCTGGGCGAAGACGTCCTCGGACGCGGCGCCCGACTGGTCGACGCTGTCGTAGGCGGAGGTCATCATGGCCGACTTCACCGCGGACGGCGAGGCCTTCGGGGTCGCGCCGAGGATCAGCGCGCCGAGGCCCGCCACGTGCGGCGACGACATCGAGGTGCCGGACTCGAACGCGAAGGCGGGGTCGTCGCCCTCGGCGTTGAAGCTGTCGGCGAGGATCGCGACGCCGGGCGCCGTGAGGTCGGGCTTCAGCACGTCGGCGCCGTCCGCCTCAGCGGGTCCGCGCGACGAGAAGCCGGCGACCTGCGGGACGGGGATGGAGGCTCCGGACGAGTTGCCCTCGGAGAGGGTCACGGTCGCACCGGCGGTGCCGGCGTAGGTCGTGATCGCCTGGTAGGCCTGCGAGTCGATCTGGATGCTCGGGACCGAGTGGTCGTCGACGTGCAGGGCGTTCGGGGTCGGGTTGAGCAGCAGCATGCCGATGCCGCCGGCCCGCTCGACCTCGGCCGACTTGGAGACGCGCGCGGTGACGCCCGCGGTGCAGGCGACGATCGTGCCCTTCACCTTGTCGGGGTCGAGGGTGCCGGTCTCGCAGATGGCGGGGTTCTCGGCGCCCGAGCGGACGACGTCGGCGCTGTTCACCAGCGGTCCGGTGACGTCCTCGTGGACCGAGATGGATCCTCCGACGAACTTCTGGCCGTCGCCGAGAGCGGCGGTCGCGGTGTAGGTCGGGATGGAGGACGCGGCGACCGTGGTGTACCAGGGCGACGCGTGGTCGAGCGTGGAGGCGCCCGCACCCGAGTTGCCGGCCGAGGCCGCGACGAAGACGCCGGCGGCGGCGGCGTTGAGGAACGCCTCGTCGATCGCGGTCAGGGTCGAGGTGGCCGAGCCGCCGCCGATCGAGAAGTTGATGACGTCGACGCCGTCCTTGGTCGCGGCGTCGATGGCCGCGAGGATGCCCGCTCCGGAGCAGAAGTCGTCGTCGTCGGTCCCCTCGTCGGGTCCGTTCCAGCAGACCTTGTACGCGGCGACCTTGGCGGCCGGGGCGACTCCGGAGATCTTCCCGTAGTCGTAGCCGTCGACGCTCGCCTCGACGCCGTTGTTGCCGGCTGCCGTGCTCGCGGTGTGCGAGCCGTGTCCGTCGGCGTCGCGCGGGGAGCGGTACTCGGGGTTGTCCGTCGAGCCGACCTCCTCGTCCGCGAGGAACCAGCGTGCGCCGATGAGCTTCTGGTTGCACTCGTCGCCGTCCCACTGCTCGGAGGCGGGGAGCCCCGGCGAGCAGGAGCCGACGAAGGTGCCGCCGTCCGACTTCACGAAGGAGGTGGTGGTGCCGTCCGTGTAGGGGGCCGCTCCGGGCGAGGTCGCCAGGGGCGCGCCCGCGAAGGAGGGGTTCTCGGGCGCGATGCCGGAGTCGATGACGCCGACGACGACGCCCTCGCCCGCCTTGTCGATGCCGCCCAGCTTCTGCCAGACGCCGTTCTCGCCCTCGAGGCCGAGGAAGTCGGTGGAGCGCTGCTGTCCGGTGTCGGGCACCGGGGTGCCGGCGGCGGCCGCGGCGAGCGGCGAGGCCTGCGCGGCGCGGTCGACCTTCAGGTTCTCGACCTTGCGGACCTGGGCGACGTCGCGGCGGCTCGCGAGCTCGCCCGCCTGCTCGCCCGAGAGGGTCGCGGAGAAGCCGTTGAGGGCGACGGTGTAGTGGTAGCCGATGGCGGCGTCGACCGCGGAGGCGACGTCCTCCTGGCGCTGCTCGAGGTGGGCGGAGTAGTCCTCCACCGGAGCCGAGGCAGCCTGCAGCTGCGCACCGTCGACGGGCGCGGTGCGGGCGAAGCGGGCATCGCTGCCCTGGTAGGTGGCCGCGGAGGGCTCGACGAGGGTGACGACGTAGTCGCCGTCGTCGAAGCTCTGGCCGACGGAGAGCCCGCCGACGAGCGAGGCACTGCCGGCGAGAGGGGCGGCACTGGCGCCGGTGGTGGCGAAGGCCGCGGTCGCGGCGACTCCGAGGACGGCGAGGCCCGCGAGGATGCGCCTCTCAGCGCGGCGGACGGGTGGTCGGTGGGACAGGTGGATCGGCAATCGATGTCCTTACTCACATTCGCTGGGAACCGGATCGGTTTCCACACAGAAACGACCCTACGAACTCGATTGCCCAGCTTTGTTACGAACAGGTAACGAAGTTGACGCTGAAGGGGCCGATCCGTTGGCACTCTCCCTCTGTGAGTGCTAATTTCTTCGCGCTGAGCCGGGTCGGCTCAACTCTTGGAACACTTCGTTGCACGACTGAATGGAGTGATCTCATGGCTGCCACCTACGACCCCGTCCGCGAGCTGGACCGCCTCGCCACCGCCCTCCTCGGCTCCGGTCAGGGGCCCCGCCGGATGCCGATCGACCTGTACCGGGACGGCGACCACTACGTCCTCACCGCCGACCTCCCCGGCATCGACCCGGGGTCCGTCGACGTCGACGTGGACGGGCAGCTCCTCACCATCCGCGCCCAGCGCACCGTCGCGGGCGGCGACGACGTCACCTGGATCACCCGGGAGCGCCAGTCGGCGACCTTCGTCCGCCAGCTGAGCCTCGGCCAGGGCGTCGACACCGAGCGCATCGTCGCGTCCTCCGACAACGGCGTGCTCTCGGTGACCATCCCGGTCAGCGAGAAGGCGCGTCCCCGCCGTATCGAGGTCGTCTCGTCCGCCCGCCCCGAGCAGGTGCGGATCGGCGAGGCGGCTGCCGAGTAGGACGACGACCGAGGGCCCGTCCGCGATCGTGCGGGCGGGCCCTCCGCGTGTCCGCACGCCCTACGCTGGCCGGATGCGCGCCTCCTCCTCCGACACCGCTGTCGGCGTCCTGCTCCCCCGCGATCTCCCCGCCTCCGAGGTGCTCGGCTACGCCCGCCGCGCCGAGGAGCTCGGCTTCGACGAGCTCTGGGTGGTCGAGGACCTCGGCTTCCGCGGCGGCATCGCCCAGGCCGGCGCGGTGCTCGCCGCCACCGAGCGGATCGTCGTCGGCATCGGCATCCTGCCCGCCGCCGTCCGCACGGCGGCCTTCACCGCGATGGAGCTCGGCACTCTCGCCGAACTGTTCCCCGGCCGCGTGCACGCCGGCATCGGGCACGGGATGCCGCACTGGATGCGCGGCCTCGGCGTCTGGCCGCGCAGCCCGCTCACCCTGCTCGAGGAGCAGTTCGACGCGATCCGCTCACTGCTCTCCGGCGAGCGCACCGACCGTTCCGGCCGCTACGTGCACGCGGACAGCCTCGTCCTGGAGTCGCCGCCCGCCGTCGTGCCGCCGCTGCTGGCCGGCGTCCGTGGACCGAAGTCGCTGGCGCTCGCGGGCCGGATCGCCGACGGGGTCGTCCTGGCCGAGCCCGTCACTCCGGAGTACCTCGCGGCGGCCCGCGGCCACCTCGGCGGCACCGGGCGGATCGTCGCCTACAACGTGGCCGCCGTGGACGACGACGCGGCCGCCGCGCGCGACGCGGTCCGGCCGGGACTCGAGTGGATCGGCGAGCCGGACTGGGCGCCGCACATCGAGCCGCTCCCCTTCGCCGAGGACTTCGCCCGCCTGCGGGCCGAGAGCGCCGACCGCGCCGCCTTCGTCCGCGACCTGCCCGACGCCTGGGTCGACCAGCTGGCGGTCGTGGGCACTCCCGAGGACGCTCGTCGCCGCATCGGCCTGCTGCACGAGGCCGGTGCGTCGAGCGTCGTGCTGATGCCGTCGGGGCCCGATCCGCTCCACGCGATGGAGGAGCTCGCCCGGGCGCTCTGAGGCGCTCGGCCCGGCCACGTCCCACCGAGCCCTCAGACGCGTCCGGCCCGCAGGATCCGAGGATCGTGCGGGCCGGACGCGTCTGCCGAAGCCGGAGATCAGGCCGACATGCGGGCCTTCAGGTTCTCGTCGAGGGTCGCGAGGAACTCCTCGGTCGTCTGCCAGCCCTGCTCGGGGCCGACGAGCAGGGCGAGGTCCTTCGTCATCTTCCCGGACTCGACCGTCTTGATGACCACGTCCTCCAGCGTGAGCGAGAAGTCGATGAGCTCCTGGTTGCCGTCGAGCTTGCCGCGGTGCGCGAGGCCGCGCGTCCAGGCGTAGATCGAGGCGATCGGGTTCGTCGAGGTGGGCTTGCCGGCCTGGTGCTGGCGGTAGTGGCGCGTGACGGTGCCGTGCGCCGCCTCCGCCTCGACGACGCTGCCGTCGGGCGTGGAGAGCACGGAGGTCATCAGGCCCAGCGAGCCGAAGCCCTGCGCGACGGTGTCGGACTGGACGTCGCCGTCGTAGTTCTTGCAGGCCCAGACGTAGCCGCCCTCCCACTTCATGGCCGAGGCGACCATGTCGTCGATGAGGCGGTGCTCGTAGGTGAGGCCCGCGGCGTCGAAGCGCTCCTTGAACTCGGTCTCGAAGATCTCCTCGAAGATGTCCTTGAAGCGGCCGTCGTAGGCCTTGAGGATCGTGTTCTTGGTGGAGAGGTAGACCGGGTAGTTGCGCGAGAGGCCGTAGTTCAGCGACGAGCGGGCGAAGTCGCGGATCGACGCGTCCTGGTTGTACTGGACCTGCGCGATGCCGTCGTCCGGGGCCTTGTAGACCTCGAACCTCATCGGCTCGGAGCCGTCCTCGGGCGTGAACTCGACGGTCAGCGTGCCCTTGCCCTTGAAGACGAAGTCGGTGGCGCGGTACTGGTCGCCGAACGCGTGGCGGCCGATGATGATCGGCTTGTTCCAGCCGGGGACCAGGCGCGGGATGTTCGAGATGATGATGGGCTCGCGGAAGATCACGCCGCCGAGGATGTTGCGGATCGTGCCGTTGGGCGACTTCCACATCTTCTTGAGGCCGAACTCCTCGACGCGGGCCTCGTCGGGGGTGATGGTCGCGCACTTCACGCCGACGCCGTGCTTCTGGATGGCGTGCGCCGCGTCGATCGTGACCTGGTCGTCCGTCTCGTCGCGGTACTCGATGCCGAGGTCGTAGTACTCGAGGTTCACGTCGAGGTACGGGTGGATGAGGGTGTCCTTGATCTTCTGCCAGATGATGCGCGTCATCTCGTCGCCGTCGAGCTCGACGACCGTTCCCTCAACCTTGATCTTGGACATTGCTCTCCCATGGTGTCGATGACCCCGCACCTGTGCGGGACGGGCGGCTCTGCACCGCTCCGGATGGCCTCCGCCAGCCTACCCGAGGCCCGAACTGTCTCGATGTCGAGACAGTTCTCGATCGTCCGCGCCGGGGCCGGCGCACGTCGCCCGACAGGAGGATGCCCGCCGTCCTGCGCCGCCGGTACAGTGACGGCATGAGTGACCTCCGCCTGGAAGAGCTGTCCGCCTCGAACATCTCCGCCGTGAACGGTCTGAGCCTCAAACCCGGCCAGGAGCAGTTCATCGCGCCGGTCTCCTACTCCGCCGCCGCCGCGGTGATCGACCCGGGCGCCTCCTGGCAGCGGGCCGTGATGGACGGCGACGAGCTGGTCGGCTTCATCCACGCGCACTTCGACCCGGAGGCGGCGGAGGAGTTCCGCAGCTGCATCTGGCGGATCAACATCGACGCGGCGAAGCAGGGCCGCGGCGTGGGCACCTTCGCCGTCCGCGCCACCGCCGACGAGGCGCGCGCCCGCGGCTTCGACACCCTCACGGTGATCTGGGAGTCCGGCGAGGACGGCCCGGAGCAGTTCTTCCGCTGGATCGGCTTCGAGGTCGTCGGCGAGACGCAGTACGGCGAGAACATCGGGGCGCTGACGCTCTGAGCGCGGCGCCGGAGGCAGCGGAGCCGGCCGACTTCGTCTCCGCCGTCCTCGAGGTGGTCGCCTCGATCCCGCCCGGCCGCGTGATGGCCTACGGCGAGATCGCCGCGGTCCTCGGCACTCGTGCGGCACGCGCGGTCGGCACGGTGATGGCCCGTTACGGCTCCGACACCGCCTGGTGGCGCGTCGTCCGCGCGGGAGGAGCGCCCCCGGTCGGCCACGAGGAGCGCGCCCGCCGGGAGTACGAATGCGAGGGCACGCCCCTCGTCGTCACGCCGGGCGGCTGGCGCGTCGACGTGCGCAGCGCCCGCTGGCGCCCCTGAGCCGGGAGCGGCTCCGGGACGTGGGTCGCGAGCAGCAGCCGATCAGACGAGCGAGTCCCGCCAGGCCGCGTGCAGGGTGGCGAAGCGTCCCTCGCCGGCGATGAGCGCCTCCGGAGTGCCGTCCTCGACGATGCGGCCGTGCTCCATCACCAGCACCCGGTCGGCGATCGCGACCGTCGAGAGGCGGTGCGCGATGATGACCGCCGTGCGATCCGCCAGGAGCGTCTGCAGGCCCTGCTGCACCAGGCGCTCGCTCGGGATGTCGAGGGAGGAGGTCGCCTCGTCCAGGATCAGCACCGCCGGGTCGGCCAGGAACGCGCGGGCGAACGAGATCAGCTGGCGCTGACCGGCCGAGACGCGACCGCCGCGCTTGTTCACGTCGGTGTCGTAGCCGTCCGGCAGCGCCTGGATGAACTCGTGCGCGCCGACCGCCTGCGCAGCCCGGACGATCTCGTCGTAGGACGCGGTCGGCCGCCCGATCGCGATGTTGTCGGCGACGGATCCGGAGAAGAGGTAGGCCTCCTGGGTGACCATCACGATCGCGCGCCGCAGGTCCTTCGGGTGCAGCTGCCGCAGGTTCACGCCGTCGAGGGTCACCACGCCGTCGCTCGGGTCGTAGAAGCGCGAGATCAGCTTGGCGAGCGTCGTCTTGCCGGCGCCCGTGGACCCGACGAGGGCGATGGTCTGCCCTGCGGGGATGTCGAGGTCGAAGCGCGGCAGCACCTCGCGGTCGGCGGTGTAGGCGAAGCGGACGCCCTCGAAGCCGAGGCGGCCCCGCGCCTGGCGCAGGTCGACCGGGCGGGCCGGATCCGGGACGCTCGGCTCCTCGGCCAGCACGCCCGAGATCTTCTCGAGCGCGGCGGCCGCCGACTGGTAGGAGTTGTAGAACATCGCCATCTCCTGCACCGGGTCGAAGAAGCGCCGGGTGTAGAGCAGGACCGCCAGCAGCGCGCCGATCTCGAGCCCGCCGTCGAGGACGCGGACGCCGCCGATGAACAGCACCACGGCGACGGTGACGTTGCCGATCAGCACGAGCCCGGGGTCGAAGGTGCCGAACACCCCGAAGACGCGCTTGTAGGCGAGCCGGTACTGCTCGACGACCCCGCCGAACACGGACTCGTTGCGCTTCTGCGTGCGGAAGGTCTGCACGGCGCGGATGCCGGTCATCGACTCCACGAACTGCACGATCAGGCGCGACGAGGCGACGCGGGTGCCGCGGAACAGCGCCTGCGACCGCTTCTGGAACCAGCGGGTGAGCAGCGCGAGCGGCACCAGGGCGCAGGCGAGCACGATGCCGCTCACGCCGTCCAGGGAGACGAGGGCGATCGCGACGAAGCCCATGTAGAGCGCACCCTGCACCAGCTGGTTGATGCCGGAGTCGAGCAGCTCGCGGATGGAGTCGAGATCGCTGGTCTGGCGCGAGATGATCCGGCCGGAGGTGTAGTTCTCGTGGAACTCCAGGCTCAGCTTCTGGGTGTGCAGGAAGACCCGCTTGCGCAGGTCGATCAGGATCGCCTGGCTCACCCGCGCGGAGAGCACGGTGTACCAGGCGACCAGGAGCGCGCCGACGAGCCCGGTGAGGATGTAGGCGCCGACGGTGACCGCCAGCGGGACCGCGTTCCCCGCGAGGACCGCGGGCAGGCCGTTGTCGATGCCCGCCGCGATCAGCGCCGGTCCCGCGACCTGGGCAGCGGTCGCGACGACGACCACGACCGCGGTGAGCACCAGCCGCAGCCGGAGAGGCCGCAGCAGGGACCCGAGCAGCCGCAGCGAGCGCCGACGCAGAGCCGCCGACTCCGCTCTGCTGAGGTCGTCGCGCTCCTCGGAGGAACCGAGCGTGCTCATGATCGCGTCTCCTCGTGGGTCGTCGTGGGGCGGGAGCCGATGCGCTCGGTCCCGGCGGGCCGGGTCAGCTCGTCCTCCTCGAGGCTCGAGATGACGAAGCGGTAGTGCGGGCTGCTCGCGAGCAGCTCGCTGTGGGTGCCGACCGCGGTGATGCGGCCCTCCTCCATCAGTGCCACGCGATCGGCGAGCGCCACCGTCGAGGGGCGGTGGGCGACGATGATCGCCGTGGTGTCGCCGAGCACGCGGCGCAGCCCCGCCTCGACGCGCGCCTCCGTGTCGACGTCGAGCGCCGAGAGCGGGTCGTCGAGGACGAGCACCGCCGGACGCGCGGCCACCGCGCGGGCGAGGGCCAGGCGCTGGCGCTGGCCGCCGGAGAGGCTCATCCCCTCCTCGCCCACCTTGGTGTCCAGGCCCTCGGGAAGGCGGTGGACGAAGTCGGCCTGCGCGATCTCGAGGGCCTCGAGCAGCTCCTCCTCGGTCGCGTCGGGTCGGCCGAGGAGGACGTTCTCGCGCACGCTGGTGGAGAAGAGCGTCGCGTCCTCGAACGCCATGCCGATGTGCGTGCGCAGCTCGTCGCGGCGGAGCCGGCGGATGTCGACGCCGTCGAGCTCGATGGCTCCGCCGGTCACGTCGTAGAGGCGCGGGAGCAGCGCGGTGAGCGTCGTCTTCCCGGAGCCGGTGATGCCGACCAGCGCCATCGTCTCGCCCGGCTCGACCTCGAGGTCGACGCCGTCGAGGAGGTCGCGGTAGCGCTCGGGTGCGTCCTGGTAGCGGAAGTGGACGTCGCGGAAGCGCACCCGGCCGCGCGGCTCGAGGATCGTCTCGGGGTCCTCCGGGTCGATGATGGTGTTCCGGCTGTCCATCACCTCGAAGTAGCGGTCGACCGCCGTGCGGGTGTCGAAGGTCATCGAGAGGAGGAAGCCGATCGACTCGACCGGCCAGCGCAGCACGGTCGCGGTGGCGAAGAAGGCGAACAGCTCGCCGACGCTCAGCTGACCGGCCGCGGCGAGCCAGACCCCGCCGAGCAGGCAGAGCGCGAACGCGATGTCCGGCACCAGCAGGAGGACGAGCCAGATCCCGGCGATGGCACGGGCCTTGTCGATCTCGGTGCCGCGGAGCTTCTCGGCCTGGCCGGCGAAGTTCTCCAGCGCGTGCTGGTGGCGGCCGAAGGCCTTCAGGACGCGAATGCCGTGCACCGACTGCTCGACGGTCGTGGCGAGGTCGCCCGCCTGGTCCTGGCTGCGGCGCGCGATGCTCGAGTAGCGCTTCTCGAACGCGAACCCGTAGATCCAGACCGGGATCGAGCACACGACGAAGAGCACGCCGAGGATCGGGTTCCAGTAGACGAGGACGCCGAAGCCGACGACGATCGTCAGCGCGTTGACGACGAGCAGGACGAAACCGAAGGCGATCCAGCGGCGGATGAGGCTGAGGTCGCTCATCGCCCGCGACAGGAGCTGCCCGCTCTGCCAGCGGTCGTGGAACGAGACGGGGAGGTCCTGCAGGCGGCTGTAGAGCGCCGAGCGCATGCGCGCCTCGATCCGCGTGCTGGGCGTGAGGACCATCCGGCGCCGCAGCGCGATGGCACCGGCCTCGACGACGCCGAGCACGAGGATGACGGCGACCGGGCCGATCAGCGGCCCGAGGTCGCCGGAGCCGGCGGACGCCGCTCCGTCCCCGAGCGGCCCGTCGACGAGCTGCTGCAGGACGATCGGGATGACCAGCGACACCAGGCTCGCCACGAGCGCGACCGCGATGCCGCCGACCAGCCGGGGCAGGGAGTCGCCGACGAAGGGGACGAGGCGCAGCAGCGTCTGCAGCGTGCTCGGGCGCTTCTGCGCGGGGGCGCCGGGAGACGGGAGGGCGGGAGCGGACACGACGGAGGGCTTTCGCGACGAGGGCGGAGCCTCCCCTGCCGGGTGGGC
>NZ_PSUC01000109.1:0-11204 GCF_002931635.1 Rathayibacter sp. AY2B7
GCTTCCACGTGGCGCCGCCGTCCGTGGACCTCTCCCAGGACACGGCGGGGATGCCGCCGTAGACGGCCGAGACGCTCCCCCGACAGGGTGAGGACGCTGCGTCGACGTGCACGGGTACTTCCTGGGAGGTTCCGGCAGAAGCGGCCTCCCGTACCCCCCGAGCAGGGCGTTCGTGTACCTTGCGCCTTCCTCGCGGGTCTACGACCGCCCTACTCTGAGCCGACCGCGGGCGCCCGCTCCCGGCAGCAGCCGGGAGTAGCAGCACATGCGCCAGTCCTTCCTCCGTTCCCTCGTCGCCGCGGCCGTGCTCGTAGCGGGCGCAGGACTCAGCGTCGTGGCCGCGCCGACCGCGTCGGCGGCGCCGGTCTTCAGCACCGCGTGCTTCACCTCCCCGAAGGTCTCGACGGTGTCGCAGTACACCGTTCCCGCGACCGGGGTCTCGACGGTCCGCGCCGTCCTCAGCGGCCAGAACGGCGGGAAGGGTGCGAGCGGCCTCGGGACGGGCAACGCCGGCGGACGCGGCTCCAGCCTCGTCGTGGAGGTGCCCGTCACACCCGGGCAGGTGCTGGAGATCGGGCGCCTCACCGGCGCCCCGGCCGGAGCGGCAGGCGCCACGCGCTACGTGAACGGCGGCGTCTACGCGGGCGACTCCGGCGGCGCGGGCGGCGACGCCCAGTACCTCAGCACGGCCGGCTCGGACGGCTGTCAGCACGCCCTCGCCGTGGCGGCGGGCGGCGGAGGCGGCGGCGGGCGGTCCTCGGTCGGCGGCGACGCCGACGCCGGCAGCGGCGCGAGGGGCGGCGGGAACGGCGGCAGGAACAACGCGGCCGACGGCGGCGGCGGCGGCGCGGCCGGGCAGAGCTCGGGCGGCTCGCCCGGCGCCCGCGGCTACAGCACCTTCGGCGAGTGCGCCGACGGCAACAACGGCCAGTGGGGCGTGTTCCTCAACGACGGCAAGGGCGCCGACGCCGGCGCCTCCCGCGGCGGCGGCGGCAACTGCTCGTTCCCCGGCCACAGCGGCGGCGGCGGCGGGGCCGGCTGGTGGTACGGCGGCGGCGGCGGATCGCCCTACGTGTTCGGCAGCATGAACGACACCCTCGGCGTCATGAACGACCCCGGCGCCGGCGGCGGCGGCTCGAGCTACGTGGACCCGAGCGTGACGAGGATCTCGCAGACGGCCGGCCCGACGGCGGCCGACCCCGTGGTCGCTCCGGTGTACGACACCGCCGTGACTGTGACGCGCACCCCCGACTTCTCGATGCTCGGGCAGGAGGTCACCGTCACCGCGAGGGTGACCATCCCGAGCCTGGGCCGACCGGTGGCCGCCGGCGGCACCGTCGAGATCCTCACCGGTGCGGGCACCAGCAGGGTGACCCTCGACGCGGACGGCGTCGGCGTGCTGACCACGAGGGACATCCCGCAGGGCTGGAACGAGATCCGCGCGCACTACCCCGACACCATCACCCCCGCCGAGGCGGGACGCGGGAGCTGGTCGGCGCTCCCCGCTCTGCGCCACGAGGTGCGCGCGTGCGCCGCGACACCCGTCATCACCCGGCAGCCCTCGGACATCGCGGGCGTCACCAACCAGATCTACACGCTGACGATGGGCGTGAGCGTCTCGGCCGTCTACGGCGGCATCCCCGCCGTGTCCTGGGAGAGGTCCACGGACGGCGGCGCCACGTGGAAGCCCGCGCTCGGCCGGGCAGGCGCCCGGGAGGACGGGACCGCGTTCCTCGAGGCCGGCCCCGATCCCACCGGCTCCTACCGCTACCGGGCGACCCTGACCACCTGCGGCGGCAGCGTCCGCAGCGACCCGGCCACCGTGGCGGTGGGCGGCGTGCGCTTCGACCTGTCGACGCTCCCGCAGAAGGCGTACGGCGACTCCTTCGACGCGAGCCCCTACGCGCAGGCCGTCGATGTGCCCGGCCGCTCGATCGTCCTGAGCAGCAGGACCGCCGAGACCTGCTCCGTCAGCGGCATGAGGGTGACCGTGCTCCACGCCGGCGTCTGCACGCTCGCGGCGAGGCTCGACGCGCTCGCTCCTCTGGGCTGGGCGGGCGAGCCCCTGCAGAGCTTCACGGCGAAGCCGAAGGCGCTCACGGTCACCGC
Organism: Rathayibacter sp. AY2B7; assembly: GCF_002931635.1. Classification (NCBI taxonomy): domain Bacteria; kingdom Bacillati; phylum Actinomycetota; class Actinomycetes; order Micrococcales; family Microbacteriaceae; genus Rathayibacter; species Rathayibacter sp. AY2B7. The sequence goes on from NZ_PSUC01000109.1 coordinate 2,110, forward strand.
TCCGACGGTCGACTACCCGCGAGGCGCGCCGGCCCCCGACCTGCGCTGCACGGCCGCCTTCGTCGGCTCCGACACCTTCGGCGCCCCGCTCACGGCCGGCGTCTACCGCCCGATCGTCACGGCGGACGACGTCATCTACCGCCTGATCCCGAACTGGCCCACCTCCACCTTCACCACCTTCACCACGCGGTGCAGCGGCGCGAAGGTCAGCAGCGACTACACGATCGCGGGGTACAAGGACGGCGCGCTGCGCATCGTCGCGGCCGTGCCGATGGTGACCGCCTCCTCGCCCTCGTCGACCTACGGATCCACTCCCCCCGCGATCACGGCCTCCGTGACCGGCTCCCCCTCGGGGACCGCCTCCTGCGGCGCCTATGCGGCGACCGACACCGGATTCACGACGCCGCTGGCGCTCTCCGCGACGACCCCCGTCGGCCGCTACCCCACGCGCTGCTCCGGCCTGACGAACCCTTCGGGACAGCTGATCACCATCGACGGCGCGCTCACGATCTCGCCGGCGCCCCTCACGGTGACCGCGTCGAGCCCCGGGACGCAGGCGCACGGCACCGCGACCGCCCCGACGGTCACCTGCACGGCCGACGGCTTCGCAGGAACCGACCGGTTCGTCACCGAGCCGACCGGCGCCTACTACACGGCGGACGGCACCGGGAAGGTGACGGTCGGAGCGCGCACGCCCGTCGGCGACTACGTCACCAGGTGCGACGGAGGCGACGCGGGGCCGAACTACACCCTCCGGTCGATCCCCGGCACCTTCGCGCTGGTCGACCGGTCGGCCCCCGTCGTGACCGTGCCCGCCGCCGTCACGGCCGAGCCGGCCGACGTCTCCGGCGCCGTCGTCACCTTCGCCTCCTCCGCGGAGGACGCGGTCGACGGAGCCGTGGGCTCGACCTGCACGCCCGCCTCGGGCAGCGTCTTCCCGATCGGGGACACGACGGTCGACTGCACCGCGGACGACGAGGCCGGCAACACCGGCACGTCCTCGTTCCGGATCACGGTCCGGAAGTTCTCGCAGACGGTCGCCTTCACCTCCTCGCGGCCGACCGCGCCGACGGCGCTGGGCTCCTTCACTCCGACGGCCACCGGCGGCGGCTCCGGGAGCCCCGTCTCGATCGGAGCGACCGGATCCTGCGCGATCGCCGACGGCGTCGTGACCTTCACGCGCGGCGGCACCTGCACCGTGACCGCGGATCAGGCCGGCGACGACCACTACACCGCGGGGCGCGCCTCCTTCGATCTCGAGGTCGCGAAGGCGTCGCAGACGCTGACGGTCGCGGTGCCGAAGACCGGCGTCCTGGAGTCGACCGGCGTCGCCACGGCGTCCTCGAGCTCCGGACTGCCGGTGCTCGTCAGGACCTTCTTCGGCTGCACCGTCGCGCCTGACGCGACGGGCGCGCAGATCCTGACCTACACCGAGCCCTCGACCTGCGGCGTGCAGTTCGACCAGCCGGGCGACGACGTGTACGCGGCCGCCGACGGCCTGGTGCGCTTCGTCCCGATCTCGCGGATCCCCCAGACCGTCGTCGTCACGTCGACTCCGCCCGACCGGGTGTTCACCGACGACCGGTACACGGTCGAGGCGACCGGCGGCGGCTCGGGCAACCCGCTCGTGATCGCGGTGATCGAGAACGGCAACTGCACCATCGCGGACGACGTGGTGACGTTCTTCGGCGACGGCACCTGCACGGTGACGATCGACCAGGCCGCGGACGATCGGCACGACGCCGCTCCGCAGGTCCGGCAGGTCATCACGGTCGGGACTCCCGAGGGGAACCTCTCCTTCGGGAGCACCGCGCCCCCGCACGCGATGTCGCTCGAGACGTACCGGCCGACGATCGTGCCCGGCCCGTCGAAGGGCGTGCCCGTGCTCTCCGCGAGCCGAGACTGCTCGATCCTCCCGGACGGAGTGACCGTGCGGAACGACGGGGCCGGGCTCTGCGTGCTGTCCCTCGACCAGCCCGGAGACGGCTACTGGCCCGCGCGGCACGCCGAGCAGGAGTACTCGATCTACTTCCTCCCGCAGACGGTCCGGATCACGAGCGCGCCTCCGGTCGGCGCCGTCCTCGGGGACACGTACCGCCCCGTGATCGAGGGCGGCGCCTCAGGCATCGCTCCGTTCCTCCTCACCACCGCGTCGTGCTCGGCGAAGGACGGCGTGGTCACCTTCACCACGAAGGGTGTCTGCGGCGTCTTCGCCTACCAGAACGGCAACCGGCAGTACGACAGTGCCCGGCCCGCCGTGCAGGAGGTGGAGGTCGGCTACGCGCCCGGCTCCGTGGCGTTCACGACCGCCGTCCCGACCGACGCGAAGGTGGGCGGATCCTTCACTCCCGCCTTCACGCGCGGACCGTCCTCCGGCCCCTCGGTGCTCAGCGTCTCGGGCGCCTGCTCGGACGGCGAGAACGGCGCCGTCCGGTTCGACTCCGCGGGCACCTGCACGCTGACGGCGATCCACTACCGCGACGCCACCTACGGCACCGCGCGGGCGGTCCAGACCTTCGAGATCACCGCGATCGCGCAGACCGTCGCCTTCACCTCGACCGCGCCGTCGACGGCCACGTCCGGCGACACGCTCACTCCGACCGCGACGGGCGGCGCCTCCGGGCTCCCCGTGACGATCGGAGCGACCGGCGCCTGCACGCTCGCCGACGGCGTCGTCACCTTCGCCGGCAGCGGCACCTGCACCGTCACGGCGGACCAGGCGGGAGACGGGCGCTACGCGGCGGCGGCGCAGGCCTCGCAGACCGTCGCGGTCACGCAGCTCGCGGGGACCGTCGCGTTCGGCGGCGATGCTCCGGCCGCGGCCCGGGTCGGGGGCTCCTCGACGGCCGCGGTCGTCGCCGGCCCGTCCAGCGCACCCCCGGTGCTGACGGCCTCCGGCGCCTGCTCCGTCGGGCCCTTCCGACTGGTCTCCTACGATTCCGCAGGCACCTGCACGCTGACGCTGGACCAGGCGGGCGACTCCCGCCACAGTGCAGCGCCGACGGCGGTGCGCAGCTTCGAGATCACCCGGATCGCGCAGACCGTGGCCTTCACCTCGCAGGCGCCGGACTCGGCGCTCGCGGGCGGCGCCTACCGCCCGACCGCGACCGGTGGAGCCTCGGGGCGGCCCGTGGTGCTCGGCGCCTCCGGGTCCTGCACGCTCACGAACGGGGTCGTCTCCTTCACCGGATCGGGCACCTGCACGGTGACCGCCGACCAGACGGGCGACGCCCGGTACGACGCGGCGGAGCGGGCCTCGCAGGTGATCGCGGTCGGACTGCTCGCGGGCACCGTCTCCTTCGGTGGCAGCGCGCCGACCGGCGCGACGGTCGGCGGGACGACCACCCCGCGGATCGTCGCCGGACCCTCCACCGCGCGTCCGGTGCTGACCGCCTCCGGAGCATGCTCGGCGGCCGCGGGAGTGGTGTCCTACGACTCCGTCGGCACCTGCACGCTGACGCTCGACCAGGCGGGCGACTCGCGGTACGGCGCCGCTCCGCAGTCCGTCCGCACCTTCGCGATCGGCGCCCTCGGCCAGACGCTGGCGTTCGCCTCGCCGGTCCCCGACGCGGCGGTCGCGGGGGGCTCCTACACGCCCGTCGTGACGGCCGGCGCGTCGAGCGCCCCCGTGGTGCTCGGAGCGGCCGGGTCCTGCACGGTCGCGGACGGCGTCGTGACCTTCACCCGCTCCGGCACCTGCACGGTGACCGCGGACCAGGCCGGGGACGAGCGCCACTCGGCGGCTCCGCGGATCACGCAGTCGGTGGAGGTCGGCACGGCGGCGGGAGCGGTGTCGTTCCGCGGCGCCGCTCCGACGGACGCCCGGATCGGCGGCTCCTGGACCCCGTCGATCGTCCGCGGCCCGTCGAGCGCCGACCCGGTGCTGGACGCCTCCGACTCCTGCTCGCTGGGAGAGGACGGCACGGTGTCCTACGACTCAGTCGGCACCTGCACGCTGACGCTGGATCAGGCCGGCGACGACGCTCACGCGCCCGCGGAGCAGGTCGTCCGGACGTTCCCGATCGGCAAGGCGCTGCAGACGGTCGCCTTCACCTCCGCGGCTCCGAGCACGGCGACCGCGGGCGGCCGCTACACGCCGACCGCGGCGGGCGGCTCCTCCGGTCTGCCGGTCACGATCGGCGCCACGGGCGCGTGCTCGCTCGCGAGCGGCGTCGTGACCTTCAGCGGATCCGGCACCTGCACCGTCACCGCGGATCAGGCCGGCGACGCCTCGCACGACGCGGCTCCCCGGGCGACCCAGTCGATCGCGGTCGCCGCGGTCGTCCCGCAGAAGAAGAAGGCGCAGAAGGTCGCCTTCTCGACCGCGATGCCGTCCTCGCCCGAGAAGGGGATCGCCTACCCGGTCGCGGCCACCGCCTCCTCCGGTCTGCCCGTGAAGCTGTACGCGAGCGGCAGCTGCACGCTGACCGCGACCGGCGCGGGCACGGCGACGGTGCGGCTGACGGGCGCGGCGAGCTGCACCGTCCGGGCCACACAGGCGGGCGACTCCGCCTGGCTCGCCGCGACCTCGGTGACGCAGTCGCTGCAGGTGAAGTCCTCCACCCGCGCCGACCTCACGCTGACGCTGGCGCCGGCGCCGGGACTGGCAGCGACGGCTCCCCTCTCGGGCACGATCACCGTCCGGAACACCGGCACCCGGGACGCGGCGACGACGACCACCCGGGTCGTCGTCAGCGGAACGGTGGCGAGTGCGCCCGGCGCCGTGCAGACGAAGGGCTCGGCGGCGGGCACGACGGTCCTCACCTGGACCGCGCCGAGCGTCTCGGCCGGGCGGAGCACCACCTACTCGGTGACGCTGGTCGACCGGCCGGCCGCCACGACGATCGACGCCAGGGTGTCGACCGCCGCCGCCGATCCCACGCCGGCGAACAACGCGGTCAGGCGCACCTTCCGGTAGAGGCTGCGGGGAGGGAGGGGTGTCGCGCCGCGTTGCCCGTTCCCTCCCCGACCGCTACGGTCGCGGGGACGCTCCGGGGGACGGGGCTCGCGAGGGGGGCCCGTGGACCGGTTGAGGCGACGCGCGCTGCTGCTGGGGATCGCCTCCTCGGCGGTCGCGCTGACGGGGTGCACGCCCGCCCGGCCCGCTCCCGCGGCGCTCCCGCCGAGCACGGCGCCGGCGGCGGTGCTGCCGTCCGCCGCTCCGACCGCCGTACCGACCCCTCCCCGCCCCGTGCCGACCACCACCGCCGCGGCGGCTCCGGTGCGGCGGAAGGCGCCGCTGCCCTCCGGCACGATCTCGGAGCTGCCCGGCGAGGGGAGCACGCTCGCCTGGACCGTCGACGACGGCGCGGACTCCGACGTGGTCGCCGCCTACGCGCAGTTCGCCCGCGACACCGGCACCCGTCTGACCTTCTTCCTCAACGGGAAGTACGACTCGTGGACCGTGAACGCGCCGCTGCTGGCTCCGCTCGTCGCCTCGGGGCAGGTGCAGCTCGCGAACCACACCTGGTCGCACGCCGACCTGACGAGCCTCTCGAGCGACGGCGTGCAGGAGGAGCTGGGCCGCAACGGCGACTTCATCCGCTCGACCTACGGGGTGGAGGCGGCGCCCTTCTACCGGCCGCCGTTCGGGTACACGGACGAGCGGAGCCGGGCCGCCGCGGCGGCGATCGGCTACACGGCGACGGTGCTCTGGTACGGCTCGCTCTCGGACTCGGGGCGGATCACGCCGGAGCAGGTGGTCGGCTTCGCGGACCAGTGGTTCCTGCCGCAGCACATCGTGATCGGGCACGCCAACTTCGATCCGGTGACGCAGGTCTACGCGCGGCTCGTCGACATCCTCCGCGAGCGCTCGCTCGAGACGGTGACCCTCCGCGACGTGTTCGCGGTCTGAGCCGCGCCTTCAGCGGAGGGACGCGCGCGCGGCGGCGGAGACGGCCGCGGCGACCGCGTCGAGGGCGGGCGTGTGCAGGGCCCACTGCTGCCAGTAGAGGGGGACGTCGACGGGGTCGCCGCCCAGCTCGACAAGGCCGTCGCCGCCGACCGGGGCCTGCAGCTCGGGCAGCATCCCCCACCCCATGCCCAGGCGCACGGCCCGCTCGAAGTCGGTCGATCCGGGGACGCGGTGCTGCGGCGGGCGGCCCTCGACGCCGGCGGCTCGGAGGAAGTCGTCCTGCAGGCGGTCCTTCTCGTCGAAGACGACCAGCGGAGCGCTCGCGAGGCCGGCCGTGCCGCCGTCCGGGAACCAGCGCTCGGCGAACGCGGGCGAGGCCATGGCGCGGTACCGCATCACTCCGAGGGGCGCGACGGTGCAGCCCAGCACCGCCTCCGACTCGCCGGTGACGGCCGCCAGCACGGTGCCGTCGCGGAGGAACGCGGTGGTGTGCGCCTGGTCCTCGCGGTGCAGCTCCACCACGACGTCGGGGACGGAGGCGAGCGCGGGCAGCACCCAGGTGGCCAGGGAGTCGGCGTTGACGGCGAGCGGGAGGACGACCGGGCCCGCCCCCGCGGCGTCCTCGCCGCCGAGCGAGCGGACGGCGTCGTCGGCGAGGAGCTCGATCTGGCGGGCGAGGCGGAGGAGCCCCGCACCGGCCTCGGTCGCGACGACCGGGCGCGAGCGCACCAGCAGGACGCGGCCGGCAGCGGTCTCGAGCGCCTTGATCCGCTGGCTGAGGGCGGAGGGGGTGATGTGCAGGGCTCGGGCGGCGGCGTCGAAGGAGCCGAACCGGACGGAGGCGGCGAGCGCGCGCAGGCGGGAGAGGTCGAGATCGTCGGTCAGCATCAGTGCTGCTCACGGTACTGAAGGAGCATGAGCTGGTCTACAGGAGGGCCCCGTCCTAGCGTCGGAGCGTGTCCCCCCTCCTCGCCGCCCTCTCCGGCCTCGGCTTCGGCCTCTCGCTCATCATCGCGATCGGCGCGCAGAACGCCTTCGTGCTCCGCCAGGGCCTCCGCCGCGAGCACGTGCCCGCCGTCGTCGCGATCTGCGCGCTCTGCGACGCCGCGCTGATCGTGCTCGGGATCGCGGGGATCGGAGCGGTCCTGGAGTCGGCGCCGTGGCTGCTGGTGGTGATCCGCTGGGGCGGCATCGTCTTCCTCCTCGCCTACGCGGTGATGGCGGCGAGACGCGCACTGCGGCCGGGGACCCTCGACGGCGATCCGGCCGGCGCCTCGACGTCGCTCCGCACGGCGATCGGCACGTGCCTGGCGCTCACGCTGCTGAACCCGCACGTCTACCTCGACACGGTCGTGCTGCTCGGGTCGGTGGCGAACACGCACGGCGCCGAGCGCTGGTGGTTCGGGGCGGGGGCGGCGGCCGGAAGCGTGCTGTGGTTCACCGCTCTCGGCTTCGGGGCGCGGGCGCTGCGGCCGCTGTTCCGGAGCCGCGGGGCCTGGCGGATCCTCGACGCGGCCGTGGCGGTCGTGATGGTGGTGCTGGCGGTGTCGCTCGCGCTGCACTGAGGACCTGGTGGTGCACTGCTTGTTCTACTAACATTGTGAACATGTTGTTCCGGGTCGACCACTCCGCGGCGGGCTCGCTCGCCGACCAGCTGGAGTCGCAGGTGCGCTCGGCCGTCGCCCGGGGCGAGCTCTCGGCGGGCGACCGCCTGCCGCCCGCCCGCGAGCTCGCCGACTCGCTCGGCATCAACATGCACACCGTGCTGCGCGCGTACGCCGCCCTGCGCGACGACGGGATCCTCCAGATGCGCCGGGGCCGCGGCGCGTGGATCACGGAATCGGCCGGGCCCGGGCTCGTGCGCGTCACCGCCCTGGTCGACGAGCTGCTCGCGGAGGCCCGTCGCAGCGGCATCACCCCGGCGGAGCTCGTCCGCCTGATCGAGAGGACCGGATCATGACCGCCACCGCCGACCGCCGCCGCGAGCTCCTCGCCGCCGCGTCCCTCCTGCTCCCCGCCGCCGGAGTGCTCGTCTCGCGCCTCGTCCTGGACGACGCGCTGCCCGCGGAGCTCGCCTCGCACTGGTCGGGCACCGGGGCGGCCGATGCGACCGCGTCGACGGGCGCCCTGCTCGCGATCGCCCTCGTGCTCTCCGGGCTCCCGGCCGTCGCGGGCCTCGTGGCGGCGGCCGTCGGGCGCGCCCCGCGGCTCCTGCTGGCGACCCTCGGCCTCGTGGCCGGGCTGGGCGCCTCCGCCTGGGCGACCTCGGTCGGCACGACGCTCGCGGCCGGGCGCGCCGAGGGGGCGGAGCTCGGCGGGTGGCTGCTCGCGCTGCTCGGAGGAATGCTCTTCGCCGTCGTGCCCGCGCTGATCGCTCCGGGCACCCGGCGCGCCTCCCGCCTCGCCGCCGGCCGCCTGCCGCTCGCGGCCGAGGAGACCGGCGCCTGGTCGCAGACGCTGACGGGCCCGGTGTTCGCCGTCGCCGCGATCGCCGCGGCGGCGGGCGCGGCCCTCTCCCTCGCGACGCTCGTCGCGGCAGGCGCCACCGGTCCGGCGATCGCGACGGCCGTCGTCCTCGGCGTCGTCGCGCTCGTGCTCCTCTCCTTCTCCCGCCTGAGGGTGACCGCCGACCGCCGCGGCCTCCGCGTCGTCACGACCGCCCTCGGCATCCCGCTGCGCCGCATCCCGCTCGACACCATCGCCTCGGCCGGCACGGCCCAGCTGCGGCCGTCGGAGTGGGGCGGCTGGGGGTACCGGGTGATGCCGGGCCGCTCGGCGGTCATCCTGCACGCCGGGCCGGGGCTGGTGGTGACGACGGACCGCTCGCGCGAGTTCGCGATCAGCCTCGACGACCCCGAGACCCCCGCGGCGCTGCTCGAGACCCTGCGCTCGCGGGCCTGAGGCGCCGACCCGTCAGTCGACCACTATCCGGACGAGCGTCGTGACGGCAGCCACCGCGTTCACGTAGGAGTAGTGCCGCGAGGTCGGGAAGGCGAGGTGCCGTCCGGGCTCCAGCCGCACGGGCTCCTCGCCCTCCCGCTCCAGGAGGAGCGCGCCGGCGGTGACGAGCAGGATCTCGTGCCACCCCTCGGGGTCGGGCTGCGCGTCGTAGCGGTCCCCGGGGCCGAGCGTCCAGGTCCAGAGCTGGGCCTCCCGGCGCGCGGGGACGGAGGAGAGCAGGACGGCGACGCTCGCCTCGCCCGCTCCCCGCCAGGCGACCTGGTCGATCACCGCGGGCGCG